>JAFQQW010000060.1 GCA_017410375.1 Clostridia bacterium
ATCCACCCTCTCCCACGCAAACAAAAAAGACACCTTACGGTGTCTTTCTGTTTGGTGGGAGAGGGTGGATTCGAACCACCGAAGCAATTGCAACAGATTTACAGTCTGCCCCCTTTGGCCACTCGGGAACTCGCCCATGTATGGAGCTGGTGATGGGACTCGAACCCGCGACCTGCTGATTACAAATCAGCTGCTCTACCAATTGAGCTACACCAGCGTATCCGGCCTCATTACTAGCCAGTATGTTTCGCGTCAGAACAGTTCCTACGCTCTCAACGCAAGAACTATTCTAACACAAACATTTGAATTTGTCAAGCTTTTTTTGAAAAGTTTTTTTATTTTTTTAAAACATCCAGTGCCGCCTGCAATTGTGTGTCATATAATGCGCCCTCCGGCATCTCATATTCCACTTCCACATCAGGCTTTACACCTACTTTATGAATAGTATTCCCCTTTGGTGAGAAAAAATGCCCGATGGTTAAATTTACCGCTGTTTCATCTCCCAACGGGAATGTGGTCTGAATGCTTCCCTTACCGTAGCTGTTTGCACCTACAATTGTAGCACGTTCGTTATCTTTCATGCACGCCGCATAAATTTCAGAGCTGCTGGCGCTGTTTCCGTTAATCAGCACCACCATGGGCATATCATACAAAACCTCTGCATCTGCACGGGTAACATCCTTTTCCTCGTCCTTGTACTGTGCAACAACCATATCACACTCAGGCAGGAACGGGTCTAAGGTTTCCATGCAGACATCAAAAAGTCCGCCCGGATTATCCCTTAAATCCAGAATCAGTCCGGAAACATTTTTCATGTCCTGCATTGCCTGTTCAAGCTCCTGGTGGCTGGACGCGTCAAACTGTGTCATTTTCACATAACCAATGTTTCCTTCCAGCACCTCTGCCGTAACGGTCGGCGTATCCACCGTTGCACGTTTCATGGTAAAAGATACCGTCTTGCCGTCACGGTCAAAGTCTACCGTAACCTCGCTACCTTCCTCGCCACGGATTTTATCCGAAACCCAGTCGATAGTATGCGACTCTGCAGACTCCCCGTTTACCGCAACAATATAGTCTCCCATTTGCACACCCGCCTTTTGTGCCGGTGTGTTCGGGAAAACCGCATCAACCAAAAAACCTTCTTCGGTTTCCATCATCTGTATGCCGATGCCTGCGTAATTGCCTGTAATGCTTTCCTCAAAAGCCTCGTAGCCGATTTCCTCGGGAATGTAATAAGAATGCGGGTCATCTAAACCTGCAACCATGCCCGAAAGCTCGTATTCCAGCATTTTTTCCTTGTCGATTTCACCGTCAAAGTAACGGTTTATCAGCACACGCAGATATGTTTTTTTCACATTGCCATTGTCCTTTGAAACTGCGTGCAATGTAAAGGTCACAGCCAGAACTGCCACCAGAACATAGCTTAAAATACGAAGAAGAAATTTAAGAACCGGATTCCGTGGTTTTTTCCCCTTTACAACAGACGCTTCCTGTAGGGAAGCGTCTGCATTATTATTTTCGGGTGTCTGATTCAAATTTTTATTTTCATCCATAACAACACCTCTTTCTGCAATTATCGGATATAATTCATCGGATCGGTGGTCGAACCATTGATACGAATTTCAAAATGACAGTGCGGACCTGTGGAGTTACCGGTAGAACCCGCTCTTGCAATCTGCTGTCCTTTAGAAACATACTGGCCCACAGATACGGTTAAACTGCTGTTGTGTGCATAAAGAGAAGTTACACCGCCACCATGGTCGATGATAACGGTATTGCCGTAACCACCGTACCAACCGGCTGTAATAACTTTACCGTCATTTGCTGCAAAAATTGCTGTGCCTGTACCTACCGGGAAGTCGGTACCTGTGTGCAGCTTTCTTGTGCCGTATATCGGATGAATTCGGTATCCGTACGGACTGGAAATAGAAGTTGTTGTAGACGGATAGCCAAAGCTGCCTGTGCTCATTGGTGCACTGGTCGCGCTGTGCGAACCGCCCGAGATAACCATCTGCTGTAATTTTCGTTCTTCTTCTTCAATCTTTTTGATTTCGTTCAGAAGTTCGGTTTCTTCTGCACTCAGCTGGGATGCCAACGCATCCAGCTGTGCTTTTTCAGCCAGCACCACATTCTGTTTTTCAACAATGGTTGCTTTTCGTTCGTCCAGAATTGCCTTTTCGTTTTCAAGTTCTTCCTTACGGAGCGCAATTTCCTGGCGGACCGCTGTGAGATTTGCATGCATAGACTGGTCATAGTCTACCATTTGCTTGATGATTTCCAGATCGCTCAGAATATCGGTTAAGCTGTCACCGTCAAGAATCAGGTTGATGTATGTGGTATTGTTGTCCTCATACATTACGCGCAGACGGAGCTTCATGGCTTCGTACTGTTCCTTTTCTCTCTTTTGAGCAGCTTTCAGTTCCTTTGTAGATTTATCAATCTTTTTCTGATACTCATCAATATCAAACTGCAGGCTGTTGATTTCCTGCTGCAACTCGGAAATCTGCACTTCTTTATCCTGTGCCTGCTGCAAAATTGCACTTTTTTCCTGTTTTACTTCATTCAATTCACTCTGGACCTCTGATTTGGAAGGTGCCGCACCTGTGAAAGGTGCAAGATATGCCAGAATATACACCAGCACAAAGCACACCACCAGAACCATTGCCACAATGGATGTTATTGTCTTTTTCATTTAAGCTCACCTCAGACTTTCAGGTGCTTGCGAACAGACACGAAGCTGCCAATCAAGCCAATCAGCACACCTGCAATAGAGAATACAATTGCCAGATATCCCCATATATCCGCAAAGGAAACAAGCTGAATGAAATCAATGGTCACCACACAGGTAATACGCCAGTATACCAGCCAGATTACAAGGTAAGACAAAATCGCACCGAGTAAACCGATTAAAATACCTTCAATCAGGAACGGCCAGCGCACAAACCAGTTGGTTGCACCGATATATTTCATGATATGAATTTCCTTACGTCTCGCAAAAACAGAGGTTTTGATGGAGTTGGAAATAATGAATGCCGAAATCAGACCCAGGATTATAAATACCCAAAAACTAAAGGTCCTGATATAGTCACAGGCAGCATTGATTTTATCCACCGTCTCCTGGAAGTCGGTCACTTTTGCCACACCTTCCATATTTTTAATCTGCTTGCGCACCGTTGCGGTCTGCTCGGGATTCTTCAGAGTGACCTTATAGGAATCTCTGTACGGATTATCATGCTCAAAGCCTGTTAAAATAGACTCACCGTTTTCATCCACCCCAAGCTCTGCTTTCATTTCCTCGAAAATCTGCTCCTTGGTATACTTTTCCACCTTGTCAACATGCTCGATTTTCTGAATCTCCCTGCCCACTGCAGTATACTGCTCTGCATTTGTTCCCTCTGCAATGAACACCTGCATCTGGCAGTCTCTTGCAAGCTGCTGTGCCCAGTCATTTACGTTGATTGTCAGCACCAGAAACACACCTAAGATAAACAGTGTTGCAAAGGATGTGCCAATGGATGCCACAGACATAAACTTATTGCGGGCAATGTTCTTAAAGCCCTCGCGTATAAAATACTGTATTCTATTCGTTTTCATGACCATACACACCCTTCTCTTCGTCACGAACAAGCTTGCCGTCTACCAGTTCAATTACACGTCTTTGCATGGTATCTACGATTTCTTTGGCATGCGTTGCTACAATAACGGTTGTACCTTTCTTGTTGATATCGTCCAGAAGATTCATGATTTCCCATGCATTTTCCGGGTCGAGGTTACCGGTCGGTTCATCCGCAATTAAGATAGGCGGACGATTTACAATGGCACGGGCGATTGCAACTCTCTGCTTTTCACCACCCGAGAGATTATCCGGATACGCCTTTGCACGGGCAGTTAAGCCCACCTGATTCAAAACTTCAGGAATGCGCTTTCTGCGAATTTTGCGGGGCACACCCACAACCAGCATCGCAAATTCGATGTTTTCATAAACTGTTTTGTCGGGAAGCAGTCTGAAATCCTGGAACACCACACCGACAGTACGGCGGAAATAAGGGATATCCCGGTTTTTAAGCTGCGCAATATTTTTGTCGTTGATAACAAACTCACCTTCTGTGGGCACCTCTTCACGCAGGAACATTTTAATCAGAGTGGTTTTACCTGCGCCGGAAGCACCGACTAAGAATACGAATTCGCCGTTGTTGATCAGAAATGTAACATTATCCAGTGCTACAATTCCGTCTTCAAAGGTTTTTCCGACATTTTTTGCAATTACCATGTTTTTCTTCCTTTCTTCTTATCTTCTGGTTGCACTTAAGTATTTATGTATCAGGATTGCGATTTTAAAGAGCATTGCATCTTCAAATTTCCGCACATCCAGCCCGGTCTGCTTTTGCAGACGATCCAGCCGATACACCAAAGTATTCCGGTGAATATAAAGTTCACGGGCAGCCAGAGATATATTCAAATCATAATCCAGAAACTTCTGAATGGTGTCTAACGTTTCGCTGTCAATGCTCTCTAACGCATCTCCCTTTAATACTTCGTTCAGAAAAGCTTTGCACTTTCCAATGGGTACAGAGGAAATCAGACGGCTGATGCCTAAATTGCTGTACGCATAAATCTTATGCTTGTTTACGAAAATTTCGCCGATTTCCAATGCGTTTACGGCAGAACGGTAGGATTTGCTGAGTTCTTCTAAGCTTGCTGTCACCATTCCGATGCCCACCGACACAAATTCAAAAGCGTCGGTCGCAATCGCTTCGGATATTTCTCTTGCAATATTATAAAGCTTGGTGTCTGTAGGTTCACTTTTGCAGGTTCGGATAAATACCAACTCACCGCTTTGGTTTTCAAACAGAAAATCTTTGCTTCCCACCGCCATGTTGCGTATAATGTTCATCACCGTTTCCACATACTTTGTAGAGGTACGGATAACATACACAACTCTTAAAGCCTCACTCTGAATTTTTAAGATACGCGCGCGGGTCGGAATATCCGGTTCATTATCATTTATGACCTGTTTCATAAAATATTCCCCGTCGTTCTGCTTGCAGTCAATGTCCTCCAGAGCCATGAGGGATGCACCGATTACAGCTGCTACTGCCGAAACATCTGCCTCCGGGGCACACGCAATTAACAATGTTATTCCATTGTTAAAGCGATAGGTCTTCACATTCTGCAAGCCAAGCTTGCTCAGCGACTGCCCTACCCACTGGGCTTCTGTTGCCGCAACCACAATTTCATTTTCATCCAGAACACCTGCACAGACATCTATCTCCTGTTTTAATGTCTGAAAATAGTTCCGATACAATGAAATCTGCACACTCTCGCCTCCTTTATTGCAAAACTATACTCATATATCATATCACATTGTTCATGATTTTGCAATAGTTTTGTAACAAAAAAGCGTGATTTTTCAAAAAATCACGCTTTTTTCACACTTTTTACATTTTATCCAGCTGTCGTTTCTGGCGTTTACGGTTTACATACGAACGGTATTCCGTCGCGGTATAGCCCGAATATTTTTTAAACAGCTTGCTGAAATATTTACTTTTTTTGTAACCCACCATCTGGCTGATTTCATAGGTCTTATGGTTGGTGGTTTCCAAAAGTCTTTTGCCGTGCTCCATGCGCACCTTAATGAGATAGTCAATAAAGTTTTCTCCCGTTTCCTGCTTGAACAGTCTGGAAAAATACGCAGGTGAAAGCTGTACAAACGCCGCTACGTCGTCTAAGCCGATTTCCTTGTTATAACAGCTGTTGATATACTCCTTCGCATTGCCGATTACGGTGCCTTCCCGTTCGGTTTTGTCTGCGATTTCATTGTCGTCATACTGCTCGAACTGTGCATTTACGGGAAGTAACGGATTGTTTGCCGTCTCGGCCATCATCTCTGCTAAAGACGGGAACACCACAGGCTCGCGGATAACCACTTCCATTTGCATTAAATCTTTTACATTCTGTTCCACATCCCGGCTTTTTGCAAGCAGCCGTTCCTTTAACCCCGGATTCTGCTTGCCTGCAACGGTTAAAAAGCACATTTCCTTGCCATCTCTGTGTACCGGCACCGTAAAATCGTCCATGTTGCTTTTAATCAGGAAATTGCTTACCGCGGTGTACAGGGAATCTTTACCGTATTTCCAGCGGCTTGCCAGATAATCCGAAAAATCGGAAATAATCAGCTTTGTAACTGCAATTTCTCCCGCTTCCGAAAAGGGAATTAAACTGTAAAAGGAATTTTCTGCCTGGGCATAATCCTTAACGGTGCCCTGACAAAGATTATAAAAGAAATATTCCCGAAGCAGAGGGATGTCGTCCTGACCGTCCTCTGCGTCGTTATTCTGATTTTTATCCAGATAGGTTTTTAACCCCACCAAGGTGTGTACAACCTCTGCGTTGTCCATGGGCATGGACAAGTAGCCGAACGCATGTGCATCCATGGCAAGATGTACACATTCATAGGTACGTCTGCCGTATAAAATCACCTTTGTGGGCCAGTTTTCCTCATATGCCTGCTTGGCAATCTGCAAACCGTCCACAATACTGCTTTTTGCGGGACACACTAAAACGTGCGGTTTTTTAAGGATCGCTTCGTTTGCATCTTCTGTGACACACGCCAACTCAAAATTTGCGGAATTCAAATCCCGTTTTTGAAAATCCTCTGTTACCTGCTTGCTGGAAGAAATGAGAACCAATTGGTACATGACCGTTTTCCTCCTTGGACATAGCGGATTTTATCCGATATGCCTTAAAACTTGCTAATTTATATTGATTTTACCACTTGCCTCACGGCTTCATGGAATAGTTGGGTGCTTCCTTGGTGATGTAGATGTCATGGGGATGACTTTCCTTAAGTGCCGCATTGGTAATACGTACAAACTGACCGTTTGTGCGCAAATCATCAATGGTTGCCGTACCGCAGTAGCCCATACCGCTTCTTAAACCGCCCAGGAGCTGATATACTGTATCTGCCATAGGACCTTTAAAGGGCACACGGCCTTCAACACCCTCGGGAACCAGTTTCTTGGAATCCTGCTGGAAGTATCTGTCCTTACTGCCGCAATTCATTGCTGCAATAGAGCCCATACCACGGTATACCTTAAAGCTTCGGCCTTCGTAGATTTCAATTTCGCCGGGGCTTTCTTCACAGCCTGCAAAGAGAGAACCCATCATAACTACGCTTGCACCAGCTGCAATTGCTTTTACAACATCACCGGAGTATTTGATGCCACCGTCTGCGATAATCGGTACATCATATTTTGCTGCCGCTTCTGCCGCATCCATAACAGCAGTAAGCTGCGGTACACCGATACCTGCAACCACACGGGTGGTACAGATAGAACCGGGTCCGATACCAATTTTAACCGCATCTGCACCTGCTTTAATTAAATCCTCGGTGCCTTCATAGGTTGCAACGTTACCTGCAATAACCTGCAGTTCGGGATATTTTTCTTTAATTGCGCTTACGCTCTTGATGATATTTGCGGAATGGCCGTGGGCAGAGTCTAGAACGATAACGTCAACCTTTGCATCGACGAGTGCCTTTACACGGTCCATCATGTCACCGGTAACACCAACGCCTGCACCGGCAACCAGTCTGCCCGCAGAGTCTCTGCAGGAATTGGGGTATTTTACTGCCTTCTTGATATCCTTAATGGTAACAAGGCCTTTTAAGTAGCCCTGCTCATCCACGATAGGCAACTTTTCAACCTTATGCTTAGCCAGGATTTTCTGCGCGGTTTCAAGATTTGTACCCACCGGTGCAGTAATTAAGTTATCCTTGGTCATTACATCCTTGATAACCTGGTCATAATCTTCCACAAAACGCAGATCGCGGTTTGTCAGAATACCTACCAGCTTACCGTCGGTTACAATCGGCACACCGGAGATACGGTATCTGCCCATCAGCTCGTCTGCTTCTTTTAAAGTGTTGTCGGGTCCGAGATAGAACGGATCGGTAATAACGCCGTTTTCACTGCGCTTTACGCGGTCAACCTCCAGAGCCTGCGCTTCAATAGACATGTTCTTATGGATGATGCCGATACCGCCTTCACGGGCAATGGCGATTGCCATGGGAGATTCGGTTACCGTGTCCATCGCCGCGGTCATCAGCGGGATATTGAGTCGTAAATTCTTTGTCAGACGGGTAGAAAGATCCACCTGGTTGGGAAGCACCACAGATTTCTGGGGTACCAAAAGCACGTCGTCAAAGGTCAAGCCTTCTTTCAGGATTTTAGCCATGGGAGAACTCCTTTCGGTTATAAATAATATTTTCGTTTTATTTTATCCAGTATACCACACTTTTGCCTTTCTGTCAACAGCATTTCAACCAATTTCCTTGACTTCTTCTTTTAAAAAGCGTATAATAGGGTTGAAATTTATTTACAATAAAAAAGCTTGATTTTACAAGCTTTTTTCGCCAAGAAGGTATATAATAAAAACGGAGGCGACAACGATGTATAAGTATGAAACGCATGTGCACACAAAGCCTGTAAGCCGTTGTGCGCATTTTACTGTACAGGAAGTCCTTGACTTTTACAAAAAGAAAGGGTACGACGGTATATTTTTAACCAATCATTTTCTTTGCGGAAACATCAATATCAATTTCGATATTCCTTATAAGGAAAAGCTGGACTTTTATTTTTCCGACTATCACGAGGCAGTAGCATACGGAGCAAAAATCGGCTTGAAAGTATTTTTAGGAGTCGAGCTTTCTTATAAAGGCACAGACTTTTTGATATACGGTCTTTCGGAAGAATGGTATTATAACCACCCCGAAATTATGGACATGAAAAAAAGCGACGAACTCTCATTTATGATGGACGAAGGGGCATTTGTTGTACACGCCCACCCCATGCGCGAAGCAAAATACATTGACCATATCCGTCTGTTCCCAAGATGTGTGCACGGGGTTGAGGTGGTTAACGGCTGTCGCACCGATTTTGAAAATGCCATGGCAGAAAATTATGCCGACAATTACAATTTGTTCAAAAGCGCAGGCTCCGACAATCATTTTAACGGAAGTGTGTTGTGCTTAGCAGGTATTAAAACCAAAACGCCTCTTATGAGCGAAGAGGATTTTATAACAACAATCAAAAACGGCAAAGCCGAAATTTTTACGGAAAAGAGTGAAGAAAAATGAGAGAAATCGGTATCAAGAGTGCCCCCTTTTTCACCTATGGTGATGTGGACGAGGGCTTTGCAAAAATGAAAAGCTTTGGGTATACCAACTGCGACTATGAAAATTTCGCACGGGTAACCCGCCCATGGTTTAATGTGTCGGACGACCAATTTGAAAAGCAGTGTATCGAGGACAGTCAGCTTGCCCAAAAGCACGGCATTACCATTGACCAGGCACACGCACCCTGGATGTGGCCCACCATAAACCGCACCCCCGAGGACATTGAAATATGGTACGAAAAAATGGTCAAAGCCCTTTACGGCACCAAGCTTTTAAACTGCAAAAATTTTGTCATTCATCCGCTCATGCCCTGGAACGGAGACGAGCTGGACAAGGAATTTTTGTGGGATGTGAATCTTAAATTTTTCGAACGGTTAATTCCCCATGCCAAAAAGTACGGCATTACCTTGTGCTTTGAAAATATGCCCATGAAGGACCTTTCCATCTCCACGGTAGAGGCATGCATTCAGTTTCTGGACATGCTAAATTCCGAGCAGATGGGCATTTGTTTAGACACGGGCCACGCCTGGGTATTCGGCACCGAGCCTGCCGACGCAGTTCGTCTTTTGGGCAACCGCATCAAGTGCTTCCATGTGCATGACAATTACAAGGATTATGACCGTCACATGCTCCCCTACGCGGGCTCTATAAACTGGGAAGCCTTTAAGGTTGCCCTGAAAGAGTGCGTAGATGAAAGCATTCCGCTGGACTTAGAAACCCACGCACCGCTTCACCTGCCACAAGATTTAAGAGATCAGTTTGAGCAGGCAGCAGCAAATGTTGCTAAATATCTTGCAAACTGAGCAATACTGAAAAAATCGTTCAACCGCAAGTGAACATATAATAGTCATTCTGAACGGAGCGGAATCCCCGATGGATTCCGCTCCGTTGCTTGATTTTTCTTTGTGTATGCACTTTTCCGGTTTTATAGTCCCTGCCGTCTTAACTCCTTTGCCACGCCAATGATACGGGCAGGCAGGGTGTCCACCTCTTCATTTTTAATGAATCGGGTTTCGTAATTGGGATTTAAGGGGACCAGAAGTATGCCGTCTTCCATAATTTTCAGGCGCTTAAATGTCGCATCGCCCCCATTAATCATAATGGCAACATCTTTCCCGTTTTCGGCAGTGCAGGTCTTTTCAAAAATCACCACATCCCCATCTAAGTAATTGGGATACATGCTGTCGCCCTTGATTTTTAAGGCAAAATAATCCTTGTCACCGCTCATCCAGTCGGCAGGAATGCTCTCGTAATCCAGCACATCCTCTATCGCCTCAATGGGAATGCCTGCAGGAATATAGCCAAACACGGGGATTTTTACCGCCTGCTCCGAAAAATGCACCGGCTCAACATTTGTGCTGTCCTCAATAAACTTTGAAGCATCCACCCCAAAAAAATCTGCCAGTTTTTTGATTGTATCTCTTTTCAGGTTGCGGGTCTTACCGCACTCCCACTTCTGCACCGCAGCGCGCTGTACGCCCACGATGTTGCCAAGCTCTTCCTGGGTTAAATTCCGAGCCTGACGCAATTCTTTGATATAGGAACCTACGTTCATTTTTCACACCGTCCTTCAACCTCATTGTATCCTAATTTTACACATTTGTCAAGCGTTTTTTAAAAAAAGTTTCCGAAAAAGATACAAAACCCTTGACAAAATCACTTTTTTGTGGTATAGTGACAGTATCCTGAAAAGATACACAGCCGCGGATATATTCTTTTTGGGAGGACATAATTCTTTTCATCTTATTTTTTTACAAAATTTGTATCTTAATTAGATACAGAAGGAGGTTACTATGGAGAAAGAACTGATTTTCACCCCCACCACCTTTTATGTGGAAGCGCCCTTTTATCTGGTGGTTGGGGATGCAAAGGCGTACACCTTGGTGTTCCACACTGAAAAAAGCATAGAAGGCACCATGCTTTTAACCGCCACCCGCAGCGACGGAGAAACGGTTGCCGACAGTGTGGATTTTTCGGGCAAGGTTTGCCGTTACACCATGAAAAACGCCATGTATGCAGCAGAAGGAAAGCTTTCCGTCCGCGTAACGGTACATACAGGCGACATGATTCTCACATCCAACGAGCTTATTTTCCAGGTGTTGCCTGCCGCAAATACCGCTACAATCGAAAGCGACGACCGCTATCCGATTCTGACCAAGCTGATTCTGCAGACCGAAGAAGCTGTAAAAGATGCAGAATCTGCGTTAAACCAGCTGAAAGAAGCCCAAAACAAGCTTCTGCCCGACTCATCCCTTTCGGACGTGGGCAAAATACTGTATCTTAAGAAAAAACAAAACACAGAACTGCAGTATTTTACAGCCGAGTTGGAAAACAACAGCGAATACATTTTGGACGCAGGCCTTTTAGACAGCGATACTGCTTTTTTGGAAATTTCCTCTGCCTTATTCCAAAATACAGACCTGACCGACCCCACACAGGAATCCTGTGCCTTCGGGCTGACCTTTATCCCCAGCAACACAGATGCATCTACAGACTATGATGTGGTGGCAGAAGAAATCACCGCCTCGGGCGACGGATATATTTTTGCCTTTCCGCTGTCTGCCTGCCCGCTGATGGAGGACGCATCCGTCGATACACTGTTTGAAATTTTTGAATCCATACAGTTAAACGGCGAATACTTAAAAGAAGAAACCAAAGCTGTGTGGGCAAGCCCTGAGGAAGCACTCCCCGGTACGTTTCTGGACGAATATGTTATAAGCCCTGCATTAAAGCTTGCAAAGGCGTATGCCGATAAAAAAGACACCGAAATCTTAACGGAAACCCAGACCGCCCTTAACCGACGTGTGCCGAAAAACAAAAACAATCAGCTGTCCGTTCTGGTCAGTGGCGGTGAGCAGGTGCAATACAGCACAGATGAAATTAACCAAGCTTATATCGATGCCTATATTGACGATACAACACCAAATCTTACCGTTTGCGGTTATTTATCTGTGGAAATGGCACCAGGCAACGAATACGAATTTTTTAACCCCGAAACCGGTGAAAAACTGATTGCAAAGCACTTTGTTTCTTTTCCCTTTGACGATCAATATGAGCTGGAAATGACCTGTGAGGACGCAACTCCCGGCATGACCCTTGAGGCGTTCAAGCAAAAATATCCGTATTATCGGGTATACAACGAAGCCAGATGGCAGGACACTGTATCTTTTTTACAACCTGCAAACCATTACACGGATACCGCCATTCAAAACGCAATCCTTGACAGCTGGGAGGTGGCAGTATGAGTGTTCAGCAGGAGAAGTTCAAGCAAATTGCCGACGTGTTGCGCAGTTTCAATGCCTCCATCAAAAAAATAAAACCCAGTGATTTTGCAAGTAAATTTGCAGAATTACACGAGGCGGCGCTCCTGAGAGGACATGAAAACGGTAAAATAGCAGAACAGGGAAGCTTTTGGGATACATATCAGCAATACGGAATGCGCACCGGCTGGGCATATGCCTTTTACGGCAGAGGCTGGACGGACGAAACCTACAACCCGAAATATCCGATATCCACAAGCGGTGCATTCAGCCAGATGTTTGGCTATTCCAACATAACAGACACGGTTGTTCCTTTAAACTTTGCCTATCACGCAAGTACACAGATTTTCCGCGATTCGGCAATAAAGAATATTCCAAGCATTACCGTTGCACCAAACCAGACCTTTTCAAACTGGTTTGCAAATTGTTTTGCTTTGGAAAACATTACTTTTGTGAATTGCGAAATTCAGCAAAACATTTCGTTCTCGCATGCAACAAAGCTAACACACGATTGTTTGGTGCACATTTTAAACACGCTTGCGGACAAATCAGACGACGCGAGCGGAACGGAATGGGTATGCAATTTAAGTACAACAAATCTTGATAAATTAGCGGTGGCCGAAATTGCGGTTGCCACAGAGAAAGGATGGATTTTAACATGACGGTATCTTCCATTGAAATCAAAAAATTACAGGCAAGCGAGGGCATGATTTTAACCAACGGCAACGCCTTTTCCTCGGTAGGCGGTTCGGTTTTTCTCAGTGCAAAAAGCGACATCAGCGACTGGTTTGAAATCACCCCTGCACAACAAGAACAGCTCTCCGCCTCGGGCAAGGACACAAATGCAGTAAATTTTGCCTAAAATTTCTAAAAATTGCAACCTTTTTCCATCCTGAAAAGTATTATAAGTAGAAAGGATGGATGAATATGAAGAAATTGGTATGTTTACTGCTGGCTATAGTATTGCTTTTTACGGGCATTGTACTGGCAAAGGATTTAAAGCCCGAAGAAATTCCGCCTGTTTCCGAAACAGATATCGAAGTGACGGTGCTTTCTTCTCTTGGCATTTTAAAAGGTACGGACAAGGGTTTTGAATTAGAACGCCCCGTCACCCGTGCCGAGGCGGTGGCATTTATACTGCGCATGCTTCCCGAGCCGCCTTATGCCGTAGGTGCTAAACCCGTTTTCCCGGATTTGGACGGACATTGGGCAAGCAAGGATGTGGCGCGCGGTGTACTGCACGGCTTTATACACGGCAACGCAGACGGCACCTTTTCGCCCGAGCGTCAGGTAACCGCGCAGGAGTTTGCCAAAATGTGGCTTTGCGCCATCGGCTACACCGATGTTCTTCCCGAAACCGCTTACGAAAAGGGCATAGAATGTGAATGGTTACAAAACAACTTCACCAAAAGCATTGTAAAAAACAATCTGCCTCTTTCAAGAGGTGACACGGTACGTCTTTTGTATCAGGGCTTGCTTTGCATAACGGCAGACGGCAAAATGGTCAAAACTGCATTAATCGAAGCCGGTATCTTCGATGAAGCAGATTTTTCCGGTATGACCTGCGGATTGCCGTTGCCAAGTGCATCGGGCAGTGTTACCTTTGCAGATGATTTAAATGCCATGATGCCTGAAAATGAAAATTACATTTTCTCGCCCTACTCCATTCACACCGCTTTTTCCATGCTGACAAACGGCACAGCGGGACAAACCGAGCAGGAATTAAAGCAGGCGTTACACATTGAAAATGACCAATTCAATCAGGTTGCAAAGAATCTTTCGGATACGTATACAAAAGAAGAGCTTTTGCAGATTGAAACCGCAAACAGCTTGTGGTTAAACCAATCCAATGCAGAGGGTGCTGACTTTCTGCCTGCCTTTACTACGCTTACACAATCGTATTACGGTGCAACCACCGAAAAGGTAAACAACCAAAACGCGGTGCAAAAAATCAACGATTGGGTCAGCGAAAAGACCCACGGCAAAATTCAAAGCATCACAGACAATCCTGATTTTATGGCGGCACTTTTAAATGCGGTCTATTTTATGGGCAAGTGGCAGACGCCCTTCCCGGTTACGAGTGAGAAACCCTTTTATTCCCGCTCAGGCGAAACGCAAACAGCGGAATTTATGCACACCACCCGTTATTTCGACTATGCACAGCAGGATGGCATCACTTTGGTGGAGCTTCCCTACCGCGCGGATAATTTAGACGTGAGTATGTTTGTTATGATGGCAGACGAAAAAATCCAGAACCCTTGTGCGGTTGTGGCAAACAGTATGCCTAAATCCACACGCATTGCGCTGTCCATGCCCAAATTTGAAGTGGATTTTTCCGCAAACTTAGTGGGTATGATGAATCAATTAGGTGTTAAAACCGTCTTTACAAATCAGGCGGATTTGTCCAAAATGTTAAACCACCCCGAAGCACAGCTGACGGGCGCGGTACACAAGGCGTACATTAAAGTAGATGAACAAGGCACCGAGGCGGCAGCTGTAACGGGACTTATGGTCGGTGCGACCAGCGCACCGATGGAAGACCCCATTCCGGTCATCTTTGACAAGCCGTTCACCTATGTGATTATGGACAAAACCAATCTGCAACCCCTGTTTGTGGGCGAAATTTCAAGTATGCAATAAAAAAGAGCCGAATGGCTCTTTTTTATTAGCGTGTCGATAAACCTATCGACACGCTGTAGACTTAAGAAAAAGGAAGTTATATTTTGTCAATTTGAATTCGTCGGCGTACAGAGGTACGGTAGAGTTTAAATTGACAAAAAGCAAGCAATGGAGCGGAAGCCTCGATGGATTCCGCTCCATTCAACATCTGTTCAAACCGGAGATTCTTCGCTTCGCTCAGAATAACAAAAATGCGAACGTAGTGAGTGCTCGTGAAAAGTATTTTCAAGAAAACTTTTCACGAAAAAGGAACAACAGGCCGAAAAAAGAGCCGTACAAGAAGTACGGCGAATAAAAAGGTCTTGTTGTGACGATGCGGTAGAACGACTTTTTCGACAGTCTGAAAAAAGAGCCGAATGGCTCTTTTTTATTTGACACGCCAATTCAACTATGGTATACTGTGTGCGAAAGGACGTGTTTATATGCAAATTTTATCCATCGGTAACAGCTTTTCCCAGGATGCAACCCGCTATTTACATCAAATCGCTAAGGCGGACGGTGTGGATTTAACCACCGTAAACCTTTTCATCGGTGGTTGCAGTCTGTACACACATTTTAAAAACATGAAAGGGGACCTTAAGGCGTACCGCCTTGAATTCAACGGCGAAAACACAGAATTTATGGTTTCGATTAAAGAAGCACTTTTAAGCCGTGAATGGGATGTGGTAACGTTGCAGCAGGCAAGCCATTTTTCTTATCAGCCCGACACCTACAACCCTTATATCACAGAGCTTAAAAACTACATTCAGGAATACTGTCCCAAAGCAAAAATCTACATTCACCAGACCTGGGGCTATGAAACGGGTAGCGAAAGACTTACAAACAGAGGATATACCACCTATGCCGACATGTTTAAGGATGTGGAAAAGGCGTATAATCTTGCCTTTGAAACCATTCATGCTGACGGTATGCTCAAATCGGGTGCTCTTTTAAAAGCCTTGCTGGAAAACGGTGCGGAAACGGTACATCGCGACACCTTCCATGCTTCCTTAGGCTTGGGCAGATACGCCATCGCTCTTTTGTGGTACAAGACTTTAACTGGCAATTCTGTTTTAAGCAACACCTTCTGTGATTTTGACGTGCCTGTTTCGGAGCAGGAAATACAGCTTGCAAAAACCTGTGTTGAAAACCTTTAAAAGGAGCAGTTTTACATGAAGCTTTATATTTTCGGGAGCTGTTCGGACAAGGAACCTGCGCTGTCAGACACCACGACAGAGAAATTTTAGGCGATGCTTCGGGCACGCTTGAAAGATGCAAAGTCCTTTTACCAAACGTAGAATTTGCAAACGATAAAGATACATATACCCTATAAAAAAAAACAGAGGCTTTCGCCTCTGTTCAGACCGTCGAAAAAGTCGTTCTACCGCAAGCAAAGAACGATTTGTTATTCTGAGCGAAGTGAAGAATCTCCGTTTTGAACAGATGTTGAATGGAGCGGAATCCATCGAGGATTCCGCTCCATTACTTGCTTTTTGTCAATTTGAACTCTACCGTACCTCTGTACGCCGACGAATTCAAATTGACAAAATATAACTTCCTTTTTCGCACTCTGTTTTCGTTTCCTAAGATACAATATTTGAAAGCCACATATCTTTTTTAAGAAATACATATCCGATAAAGCACTTTAAAATTTCCACCGCGTTACAGCAAAAATAGATTGCCACAACCGAAAGGTCGGTTAAGTACACCAGACTGTATCCCAAAGGCACCACCACAAGCCAGGAAAAGCCTGCATCAAACAAAAATGTGATGAGTGTTTTACCGCCCGAGCGGATGGTAAAGTAGGTGGCATGCAACATACCATGCAGCGGCATGCAAATGGCGATAATCAAAATAAAGGTTGTGGAAAGGGATTTGACTTCCTCTGAGGTGTTGTAAATTTCGGGAATCAGCCCGGAAAAGCATGCCATCACAAGTCCCACAACCACCGTAAGCAGCGTGGAAAACACGATAAGCTTTGGCGCAGCTTCCTTTGCGCCCTTTAAATCGTTTGCACCAAGGAGCTGGCCGATAACCACCCCGACACCTGCCCCAAATGCCACATACATAACATTAAACAGATTGTTTACGGTAGAGGCAATGTTGTGACTTGCCACCACATCTGCACCGCACAGGGAATAGCACTGTCCTAAAATCGCAACTCCTGCACCCCACAGCATTTCGTTGGCGGTAAGGGGCAATACGCCCTTTATACTGATACGTTTTACCAGTGTCAAAGGCACTTTTGCCGAGCGGTATAAGCCCTTTACAAAGGGTAACTGTTTTTTATGGGTATGGGTCCAGATGACTACAATGAACACCTGTACATAACGGGAAATGACGGTTGCAACCGCCGCACCCACAACGCCCATTTCAGGGAACGGACCGACACCGAAAATCAAAAGCCAGTTAAAGAAAATGTTTACCAGCACCGCTACAACCCCTGCCACCATGGGCGGAAACGCAACCTTACCCTCACGCAGAGTCCCCGAATAGGCTTGCTCTAACGCAAAGGGAATCAGACCGAACATCATAACCGCAAGGTAGTCTTTGGCAGATTTTGCAATGAGGCTCACATCAAGCCCCTTTGCCGAGCCTTTTAAATAGTAGGAAATAAGCGTTTCATCAAAGGCAAAAAGCACGCCTGAAGCAACTAAAAGAATCAACAACACCACACCGATTTTAAAGCGGAAGGTGTATCGCACGCCCTCGTTATCTCCTTTGCCGAAATACTGGGCGGTAAAAATACCCACCCCCGAAACGGCACCGAAAATGGCAAGGTTAAACACAAATAAAAGCTGATTGACAATGGCAACGCCCGACATCTGTTCGGTACCCACCTGTCCTACCATGATGTTGTCTAAAAGTGCCACAAAGTTGGTAATTAAATTCTGAATCATGACAGGAATTGCAATCATCAGTGTCTTTTTATAAAAGCTCCAGGAGCCGATGTATTTTGAGCGAAAATGCATTTTTGTTCCTCCACGCCTTAAATTTCAAGCGCTATTATACCAAACTTTCCGTACAAAGTCAAGAAGAATGCCCCCATAATTAATTTCAGGCTAAAACAAGTGAATGAATCGCTTGACTGCACTTTTAAAATATGCTACTATTTTGGTGAGGTGATTTTAAAATGAAAACGTACTGCAATCCTTTGTGTATTGAGGGCGTAGAAAGCGGAAGACCGGTTGACACACATCAGATGAAGGAGGACATAAGATCTATTAAAGATTATCGTTCCATTTCAGACCCTTCTGTTATTTATCATGACGGAAAATGGATTATGTATCCAAGCTACTCGGTTGCCTACGTTACCGAGGATTTTGTGAACTGGAAGCATGTAGATATTGGTGTGCACGATGTAAGCTACAGTCCTGCAATCGTAGAGTTTCGCGGAAAATGGTATTTAAACGGACATCAGTCACCCGATATGTACTGTGCAGACTCTCCGCTTGGTCCTTTTAAACACATAGGCGTGTTAAAAGACACAAAAGGCAGTCCCATCCGTGCGGTTGACGGCTGTTTTTTAGTGCACGACGACCGTCTTTATATTTACTGGCACTCCAATGTGTCAAACCCCGAAAACAAAGATGTTTATTTAATGACCGGCACAGTTTGTGCAGAGCTTGATCCTGCAAATCCCTGTCAGATGATTACCGAGCCTGTTGAAATTAACCGTTTTGAGCCTGAAATTACGTGGCAGAGATTCGGAGAAAACAACGAAAACAAGCGTATGGGCTGGATTGAAGGACAGTGGGTATTTAAAATAGGAAACAGAATTTATCTTTTATATTCGGGATGCGGAACGCAGTTCAGCGCGTACGCAAACGGAATTATGTATTCCGACGAGGGCCCGATGGGTAGGTTTAAACATCAGCAAAGGCCCGGACCTCTTACCGTGAAAAAGCACGGCTTAATTCGCGGTGCAGGACACGGAAGCATTGCAAAAGGTCCGAATGATACGCTTTGGGTTTTCTATACAAATATTTTCTGCTACAATCACCTTTTTGAGCGAAGAGTGAGTATGGACCCCATTGGAATTGACGAAAACGGCGAGCTTTACTGTCCCGAAACCACCGAAACGCCACAGTTCGCACCGGGGATACTGAAAAATCCCGAAAAGGGAAATTCCGCAGGACTTGTGTCACTTAACAGTATGATTCACCCCACAGCCTCCAGCTGTGCACCGGGAAGAGATGCGATTTATTCCTGTGATGAAAATATTTTAAGTTGGTGGCAGCCGGAAGAATCCGACGAAAGACCGCAGATTACCTACGATTTCGGTAAGGACACCTTTTTTGAAATTCATTCTTTCAGAATTATATGGCGTGATATCGGTATGGAAACGGCAGACGGAATTATGCCGGGACCGTTTCAATATATCGTAGAATATATGGCAAAACCAAACGAATGGAAAATTCTTTCGGATCAGAGCAAAAACGAAAGAGACCTTTGCGTGGATTACCGCGAAACAGATACGGTCAAAGCACTTGGGATACGCCTTACCATAACAGGTGCACCAAAAGGAATTACGCCCGGGCTTGTAAGCTTTTCCGCCTTCGGTGTATGCAGCTGTAACTAAATAAAAAAATTACAGGAATGTAAAAAAAGTCCGGAGCGCAAAAACGCGAGTATAAAGGCAAACAAAGTTTGTACAAACTTACAAGAACGACACCAAATGAAGAAAACACGCAAAGTTTTGCGTGTTTTCTTTTGATAAATGCGTTTTTGCTATGAACAAACTTCGCCTCTCGACGTA
>JAFQQW010000061.1 GCA_017410375.1 Clostridia bacterium
AGGGGATGTAAAAAAAGTCCGGATCGCAAAAACGCGAGTATAAAGGCAAACAAAGTTTGTACAAACTTACAAGAACGACACCAAATGAAGAAAACACGCAAAGTTTTGCGTGTTTTCTTTTGATAAATGCGTTTTTGCTATCCCCCAAAAAGGAGCTGTAATAAATTTACAGCTCCCTTGTTTTTATTCTGCTTCGTAGGGTTTGGTGGTATCAATGTAAATGGAGCCTGTTGCTTCATCCCAGAGAACCGCAAAGTCAAACACCTCACCTAAATCTCTGAGCATAAAATAGTTGTTGTCCCCGATGGTGTAAGCGGTAAAGCCGATGGGCAATCCGTCTTTATACATGCGCGATGCGGTTGCCTGCGCGGTTTTAACCTTCATTTCTCCCATACTAAGCTCCCCGCCTACCGCTGTGTAAGGGGTAAGGCTCAGCAACTCGATTGCCTGTTTTTCTTCGTCCCATACCACATTATACTGCTTTTCAGTTCTGGAAATAGCCATCGCCACATCCCGAAGCTTAAAGTAATTGTTGTCTGCGATATTATACGCTTCAAATGCCGTTTCCACACCGTTTACATAAACCTTTGACGCGGTGGGCTGTGCATCACCGATAACGTTTAAGTATGCCGCACCAACCCCCTCGTAAACCGCCGGGAACAATGCTCCGATTTCATAGATGCCCGGTTTTGTGATGGTAATTGTTCCGCCTTTTACAAAGCCGGAAACATCATGAACCTCCGGATTATACGGAACAATCGTTTGGGTTGCCTGCTGTGTCTGTTCGTCATAGCTGTATTCATAAATGTTGCCGACAGGCTCTACAGACATACTGCTGTAATAAAGCTCTCCATCCACCGGAATCAGCTGTCTTGCCGGGAAAAAGCAAATATCGTCAATCACATTTGTAACGGTTACCGGTGCCTGGCAAAGATAAGACTCGCGCACACCCATCCCCGTATCTACACCGAAAACGGTATCCCAGCCAAGAACATTGGTCACCTCTAAAACCGGCTCAGTCAGATTTCCGTACAAAACCTTTGTTTCTGCCGCCATAACCGCCGATGCATTTGCAAAAAGCAACACCAGAACGGTTAAACAAACAATCATTCTCTTGTAATTTTTCATGCTAAACACTCCTTTTTGTCATTATGGCGATATTATATCAAATATACCGTTTTTTGTCAATCACGTCAAAAGCTGCGTTTCTTGTTCGGATTCCCATTTGTAATCCACCTTTCTCGCTTGCTTTCTCCTTTTTGCGAAACAAGCCACGGTTGTTTCGCAGATATCGGCTTCGCCGTTTATGATTACGTCGATGAATTCAAATTTGAAAGCACCGCCTATCGGCGGTGCTTTCGAATTAAAGCTTTATTTTGCAGGATACAACGTCAGATTTTCCCAGGTGTATTTCTTTTCGCCCTCTGATGTGGAATTGTATTGTGTAGCGCTCTGGTTACCCGAAACCACCAGCACGCAGGTTGTACCGCGGTCTTCGTAATCTTCAACCGTGCCTTCAAAATCCAGAGTACTCTGGTCTGCTTTGTGACGGATGATACCTTTAATTACAAGACCCGTTACATTTTCTGCATTGGGTTCAAAGGGAAGTCCTTCTTTGGCAATTACAAAACGGAATTTACCGTTGTTCTGCCCCTGTGTATTAAGCTTGAGCAATACGGGGTCAAACCGCAACTCACTTACCTTCTTTTCTGCCGCTTCAATTTCGCCGCTGCTGCTATAGGGATGAATTGCCATGTTTTCCCAGCTGTGTGCCACATCCCCCTCGGAAGTACTGCTGTATGAGCCTACATCTATATTGCCCTTTACCACCAGTACGCAGGTTGTACCGCGGTCTTCAAAGCCTGTGATATAGCCTTTGAACGCTTTCTTGCCCTCACTGCGGGTAATCAGGTCTGCTGTAATCAGCAAGCCCCTCACATTCTCCGCTGTGGGTGCAAACGGAATGGAATCCTTTGCAACAACAAAGCGGAACTGGTTGCTGCCCGCGCCTTGGGTATTGAGCTTAATGAAGGTGGGTTCAAACTGAAGTGCCATTGCCTCTGCACTCACGTCTGCCGCTGTGCCTGTATCCGATACAGCAGGCGCTTCATATTTGATGCCCTTCTGATCCGAAACTTTCTTAGTCATCAGTACGCCTTCGCCCGAATCCTCGGTAGAGCCGTCTGTCTTCTGAACCTTCAGTTTATAATTGAATTCTGCGTTCACATCATCCACACGAACGATAAACTCGTAAGGATATACGTTGTCAGTTAATGTCTTTTCCTTGCCGTTTACGGTATAGGTTAAGGTTGCACTCTTTGCCTGAGACGGCTTGTAGGTGGTGTAAACATACGCAAAGTAGTTGTCGCCCGACATCTGGAGGGTATAACCCTTACCGGTCTTGTGGTTGGAAATGGTACCGCCGATTTCGGTCTTTTCAGCCGGGTCATAAGCAATAGATGCAAATGCCGGAGCTTTAACGGATGCAATGTTTAATTTAACCGCCTGCAGAGATTTGGCAGGGATAGTCAAAGTGAATTTACCGTCTTTAACATCAACTGTACCGATTTTACCGGTCTTGTCATAAAGGGTTGCAGTGCCGGTATAATTCTTGTCTGCACCGAATTTTTCGCCTAAAGTGATGGTTGTGGTGGTTGCCACTTCGTCCTCGTTCATGAACGCAATACCTGCCACACCGTCTTTTCTTGCCGCCATCCAGTCAACCTGAATGGAATCGGGATGTACGGTATCCTCAGCCAGCCATGCCCACATGTTATCCTCATCATAGAACTTACCTGCTTCATGACCGTACTGGTTGGAGTTAAAGTATGCATAACCCTGCTGACGGAGTGACGGGAACGAAATGTTTCTGCCCGACCATGCAAAGGTCTGGTTAATCAGGAAATCTTCCAGCATTGCCAGGAAAGGCGGAATATGATGCCAGTAGATACCTGTGTAATCAGGACCGTCTACGGGATAATTGCTTTCCTGCTGATAGGTAATAAATGCATTTCTGTAGTAACCGTCATAGCTTCTGTATCTGCCGATGATGGCATTTCTTGCAGCGGTTGCTAAGAATTCGTTGCCTGTGTATGCAGAAAGACGCATAAAGTCGCCCACAAAGGACTGCATAACAATGTTCGAGCTTGCGCCAAAGGTGGATGCCTGCTCAACGCCTAAGCCTACACGGGAAGGAATCCAGCCTTCAACCTCACGGGTTCTTTCGGTGATAATTTCGTTGTTGTGGTCAATATCGGTTAAGGTTTCACGACCGATACGCATCTGCTTAGGACCTGCCCACCACATGGATGCAGAAGTCTCAGAACCGTAGTGGAAACGCTTTTTCATTTCAGGCAAATCGTTTGCCATAACGGGTGCAGTTTTCTTTTCACCGTCCACGCCGGGCACCCAAAGACCGGTCGCCATCCATTCTGCCACGTATTCTGCGGCATCTAAGTATTTCTGATCCTTGGTTACTTCATAAATATCCATCAGGGATGCCAGGTTCGGATAGTAGGAAATGTAGATAAAGCTGGTCCAGCCGGGGAGTGTATTGCTTTCCGCATAAACGGTTTTTTCTAAGTATGCATCCGCCCCTGCGATTGCTTTATCCAAGTATGTTTTATCGCCTGTATACTTGTACATAGAAAGGTCATTCACGAATGGTGCAATAGAGCCGTAGGAGTTGGTTACCGCTTTCTGACCTTTTTCCAATGCATAATCATGTAAGAAAGGCAACGTACCGCGGGTCATGTCATACATACCGCCGATTACGTTTGCGTTAAAGCCGGAAACCGGCTCGCCAATGGGGTCGGGCGTGGTCTTGCCGCCGCCTTCTGTCCAGTAGGATGCACCGCCCGAAACACCGATACGGTTAAAGTGAATATAACCGCGGGTCAGCGCGTTTGCCAGGGTCGGGATTGCTCTCTTTTCAAGCATTGCATCGTCTTCGCTTAAAAGATAATCCTGCATAGCAATCATGGAGTTTGCAACAGAGGTTACATTCATACCTTCCATGTTGTAATGCGCCATATCTTCACTGTCCCAGCCACCGTATTTGTCATCTAACATCAGGTTTCGGGTGTTGAAGATGGTATCGTTTAAAGAATTTACATAATTTTTTCTGTAGTCGTTTACATCAAAGAGGTTTGTTACGGTATTGTGGTAGTTATCCGACCAGCTTGCCACGTCGGATACGATACGCACCTGCATATTAAAGGGCGTACCTGCCGTCATTTTAGACTGCTCTGTACCCATGACCGGTGCAAAAGCAGTACCGCGGTACATACCGTCCGCGCTGTGCATGGAAATACCTAAAACGCAGTTGTCTTTGTATACCCAGCGCTGGGGAATCCAGCTCGGTTCAAATACAACACCCTTGGTAACAGGAAGTGCATTGTACTTGTTGTTTGCATATAAGGTATAGGTACCCATGGGAGTAAACAGATACTGTTCGTTAAAGAGTTCGGGAGCTTCAGGCACACGCTTAAACTGAATTCTAAAGGGTGCCAAAGCATATTCAAACTCGTCTCTGATGAATTCGCCGCCTTCCCATGCCGCAACGGTGTAATAGCCGTCGGTAGCCGGGGTAAAGTCAATAGATACCAGCGGATAGGTTTCTTCATCCAAAGACCAGGTTGCTGTAAGCGTACCTGCCTCATTGGCAGAGGTCAAAACAATCTTATCCCCCTCAACCGTGTAATCAGTAGGTACAAAGTAGTAGGGTATACCCGCTTTATACGGGTCAGAGGTCAGACCACCGAAGGTTCTACCCTCATATTGGTAGCTCATCTTCATGCCGTATTTGTCCTGAGATACGCTGTAGCTTGCTTCGTCAGCGCGAATGGCAACATAACCTAAATCCTCAGCACGCGCCTTGGTCTGAACCCAGGCACCGTCATGCTTGGTATAGATTTCATTCTGTACCACCTGCCCCTTTGAGGTCTGTACCTTGGAAAATACAACCTTTGTGCTGTCATTTTCAATGGTGGTGCTGTCCGTAACCATTCCTTGTTCCTTTGCATAAGCCGGGAAGGAACGGTTAACCTGCGGTGTATTATTATAAGGAAGCACCAACTGAGAAACGGTATCATAGCTTTCAGCAGGTACATAGTTTAAATCCTTAGAGAGCAATACCGCGTCAAAACGGGCATAGAAGCCGGAGGTGTCATGCACATAAAGGGTGTTTTCTCCGGCAGGCAGTTCAACCGTACCGCCTGTTGCCCAGGCATAGCCTGTACCGCCGTGGGTACCGTATTTGTGTTCCATCATGGGCTGGTCGTTAAATGCAAGCTGGAAGAAACGGTCACCCTGCTGATTGGTTGCATAGTCCTTAGAACGCGCCCATACTCTGTATGTACCGCCCTGATTCAACTGGAAAACAGCCACTGCCGGCTTGTTGTTTGTGGTATCCGCATCTTCTAATTTTGCTGCCTGCTTTTCGGGCACCGCACCGCGCATTGCCTGTTCTTTAAACGCGCCTTCTGCCGCACCCTCTAAAATCCAGGCACCTACATCATTATAGGATTCCTGACCAAACAATACCATTTCGTCCGGAATTGCCGCTAAAATGGTTACGGTCTGTGTGGGATCATCCCATTTAACCTGTGCACCCAGTGCTTCGGATACGAAACGGAGCGGAACTAATGTTCTGCTGTCCTTTAATACGGCAGGCTGATCCAAATCCAAACCAACGCCTGCCACCGTTACACGGGTAGAGCCAATGGGCAGACGGATTTCCTTACCGTTTCTTTTGCCGATGGCAACCTGATTTTCATCATCCCAGGAAACAGTACAGCCCAGGGCTTCAAAAATCGCACGGAAGGGCACCATGGTTCTGTCATTCATCAAAACGGGGTCAACATCAAAGGTCATCCAGTTGCCGTTTAAGCGAACCGCAATTTCGGAAGCAGGTCTGCCGGTTACATCGCTCGCGGAGTAGCTTAAATCGCCAACCTTGTACTGATGCTCTTTAATAAGCTTTTCAACCGCATCCTTGTCGGATGAGGGGTTAAACTCCAGATCATCGGTGATAACAATCGCCGCACATCTGGAATAATTTCCTTTCATGTCAGCCACTTCAAAGGTGTATTCACCGCCAAAGGTGCCGATTGTATCTGAGCTTTGCCAGAAATACCCCTGCTTGCCGTGGTTACCGGTGTTGCACTTGAAAATATCGCCCAGGCGCACTTCAAAATAACGTGTGCCCGGATTTGACATATAATCCTTGGCATAGGTGTAAATTTTATAGTTGCCGTCTTTGGGCAGGCAAATCTGAATGGTTGCCGGGTCGTTCGGCTCACCCTTACCGGATTTACCACCCATTAAAATTCTGTGATTGGTTTCCTCATCTGCCTGGGGAATCCACGAACCGGATGCAGTAAATCCGTCAGGTCCCAGAACGATGTAGGTTTTGTCTGCTTTAAGCGTGATTTCGCTTCCGGAAGCGGATGCAAAAACAGGCATCATGCCCACAAGCATAACCAATGTGAGCAATAAAGCAATTGTCTTTTTCATACTGATTCCTCCTTTTTTCTTTTATTATATCAAGAATTCTGCTTTATTTACATAGATTTTTGTTGGTTTTCCGGTCAGAATCAAAACCCTGAAAAAATACGTTTTTTAGTTGACAAACCGATTTTAATCATGTTATAATAAATCTAAACTTAGCATTTTGTTGGTTTAAAAAGGAGGAATGGTATGCAGAATTTAGGTTATGTGCAGGACGAGGCGCGATTGCAGTTCCGCCCGCTGTATTACGGACATGAAAACTGTATGCCCGGTCACTCCTACGGTCCGGATATGCGTGCTAACTATTTAATCCATTATGTGGTATCGGGGTGTGGTGTATTTCAGACCGGGGGCAAAGAATACAACGTCAATCCCGGCGAGCTGTTTGTGATTGCCCCGGGCGAAGAAAGCTACTACCGTGCAGACGATAAAAATCCCTGGACCTATATCTGGATTGGCTTTGCCTCCAGCGAGGTGTTGCATTTAGACGATGTGATTCCCTGCCCCGGTGCAAGCGAAATTTTCAATGGTATTCAGCGGTGCGAGCGTTTTAAAAACGGCAGAACCGCATATTTAAAAGCAAGGCTCTGGGATTTGTTCGTCATTCTGATTGACAGCGAAAACTACACCACCAAATATATAGACGAAGCCTTAAAAATCATTCATTCCAGCTACATGCGCGAACTTACGGTAAACGAAATTGCCCAAGAGCTGAATTTAAACCGCACCTATTTTTCGGTGCTTTTCAAAGAAAAAGTAGGCGTAACACCAAAGGAATATTTAACCAACTACCGCATGGACACCGCAGCTTCCCTTTTGAAAATGCACCACAAATCGGTTTCCACCGTGGCACGGTCTGTGGGCTACCCCGACCTTTTCACCTTTTCCAGAATGTTCAAAAAGCGGTTTGGCGTATCCCCCACCAAATACCTGCAATCCCTGCAGGGCAGAAAACGGGATTTTGAAGAAATCCACTTGAACGGAATCTATTTAAAAGAAGAGTAAAAAAGAAACATCGCGTACGCGATGTTTCTTTTTTTTGTTATTTTTCAACAGGACCTAAAATCATGTCCGACCACTCATAAGTGCCCTGTCCTCTGTTGTCACTGCCGTATTTTGCGGAAGTAACCTTTGCGGTTGGCTCTGTAATGAGTACCATGGTTTCGCCTCTGTCCTCATAGCCGATAACCACCGTCTTAAAGTCAATGGTCTCGTTTTCTCTGGTGGTCAGAACACCGCTTAAAGTAAGTCCGACCACATTCTTTTCATCGGGTGTAAAGGAAAGACCTGCTTTATTCAGTACAAAACGAAGCTTGCCTGTGGAATCACAGCCCTGTGCCTTGTAGGTAAGGGTTGTCGGCTCAAATTTTAATTTCTTCGCCTCAGCGGTTGCCTGAACCTCCGTCTTTGTTTCTTCCTTGGGTGCTTGCGTAATCGGGTCTTTAATTCCCTTCTTTGCAGAAAGTGCCGCAGTCATGAGTGTGCCGCCGCCAAGCTCGGTTACCTTGCCGTTTAAATCGGTTTCACTTAAGGTGTAAACAAATTCCGCATTCGGGTCATCCACTTTTACAATAAATTCAAAGGGATATACCGTTGCCGTTTCGGTTTTGGTTTCGCCGTTTACCGTGTATGTCAGGGTTGCACTCTGAATCTTCCTCTGATTGGTTGTGGTGTACACATACGCATAGTAAAAATCAGGTGACATCTGCAAGGTG
Source organism: Clostridia bacterium (assembly GCA_017410375.1). NCBI lineage: Bacteria > Bacillati > Bacillota > Clostridia > Clostridia bacterium. The sequence goes on from JAFQQW010000061.1 coordinate 8,226, forward strand.
TAGCCCTTACCGTTCTTGTGTTCGGTTACAGTTGCACCGAGGGTAGACTTTGTTACATCAAAATTTACCGATGCAAAGGAAGGAGCCTTCACTTCCGGAATGTTCAGTTTAACTGCTCTGAAGCCCTTTGCAGGAACGGTTAACGTAAACTTGCCGTTTGCCACTTCCACTGTACCAATCTTGCCGTTTTCATCATACAAAACAGCCGTTCCGCTGTAATTTGCACCGCCCGGCACTTTAGCGCCTAAAGATATAGTCGTTGTGGTATCCACATGGTCCTCGTTCATAAATGCCACACCCATCACACCGTCTTTTCTTGCCGCCATCCAGTTAATCTGAATGGAATCGGGCAGAACGGTATCTTCTGCAAGCCAGGGCCACATACCTTCTTCTTCATAGAACTTACCGGGTGCATGCCCGTACTGGTTGGAGTTAAAGTATGCATACCCGTTCTGACGAAGAGACGGGAAATGAATGTTTTGGTTAGAATCTGCAAAGGTCTGATTAATGATGAAATCTTCCAGCATTGCCAAATAGGGCGGAATGTGATGCCAGTACAGATTGGTATAGTCAGGTCCTTCCTTGGGGTAATCCACTTCCTGCTGATAAGTGGTATACGCCGCTCTGTAATAGCCGTCATAATCGCTGAATCTGCCGATAATTGCATTTTTTGCCATGGTGGCATAATAATCGTTGCCGGTGTAAGCCGCAAGCTTCATGTAGTCACCTACAAACGACTGCATGATGATGTTCAAGCCATTTTTAAAGGTAGAAGCCTGCTCAATACCAAGTCCTGTACGGGAAGCCAGCCAGCCCTCTTCCAAACGGGTTCTGTCTGTGATATTCTTTAAGGACTCGGGGTTTTCTGCCAAGTTTTCTTCACGGCCTGCGCGAAGCTGTTTATCGCCTGCCCACCAGTAGGTTCTGCCGGCTTCATCCCTTGCAATCCACACTCTCTTTTGCATTTCTTCCCAGTCGTTTACCATGACAATCTTGTCTGTCTTTCTGGTTCCGTCCACACCGGGCACCCAGAACGCAGTAGACATCCATTTTGCGGTTTCTTCTGCGGCATCCAAGTATTTTTTATCCCCGGTTACTTCATAAATATCCATCAGCGAACCAAGATTCGGATAGTATGAAATCCAAATAAAGGATTCCCATGCAGGCATAGTGGTATTTTCATTGTAAACCATGTCTTCCACATACTTGTCGGCAGTTGCCACAGCCTTTTGCAGGTATGTCTTGTCGCCGGTGTATTTATACATGTTCAAATCGTTTACAAAGGGTGCTACCGCTCCATAGGAATTGGTAACCGCCTGCTGACCCTTTACCAGCGCATGCTGATGTAAAAACGGCACCATACCGCGGGTCATTTCATACATACCGCCCCAAACGTTTGCGTTAAAGCCGGTAATGGGACCGCTCATCGCTGTCGGATCATCAACCTTTTGGAAATAGTCGGTATCGGTTGTACCTACACGGTTAAAGAACAAACCGCCACGGGTTAAAGCGTTAACCATAGTCGGAATTGCACGACGCGTAAGCATATCCTCATCTTCGCTCAAAAGATAATCCTGCATATACTGCATGGTGTTTGCATTGGAGGTTATGTTACCCGACTCCATGTTATAGTGGTTCTTGTCATAAACATCCCAACCTCCGTATTTGTCATCCAAAGCGGTTTCACGGGTATTGAAAATGGTCTGATTCAACGAAACCACATGATTTTTTCTGTAGTCGGTTACGTCAAACAGATTGGTTACAATATTTTCGTAGTTAGTAAACCAGTCTGCCACGGTCGAAATCATACGAACCTGCATATTATAGGTCTGTCCTGCAGTCATTTTGGATTCCGCAGAACCCAGAACAGGTGCAAATACCGCCCCCTGGTGCAAACCGTTCATATCGTTCATGGTAATGCCGAACAGGTTGTTGTCCGCATATACCCATCTTACCGGAATCCAGCTTGGCTCTACCGCCACACCCTTGGTTACGGGGAGTGTGCTGTATTCGTTGTTTGCATATAAAGTATGTGTACCCATGGGGGTAAAGAGATACGATTCTGTGAATAACTGTGCCTCATCGTTTACTCTCTTATAGGCTACACGGAAAGGCGCCAGTGCATATTCAAAACGCTCAAACTCAAAGCCCTTACCTTCGTTTACACCGATGGTGTAGTAGCCGTCCTTGGCAAAGGTAGTGTCTATAGATACCAAAGGCGCTTTGTTGTCATCTAACGACCACTTCGCGGTCATACTACCCACATCATTTGATGCGTGCAGAGTAACCACATTCCCTTCTACGGTATAATCGGTGGGCACAAACCATGTGCCTACACCTGCTTTATAGGGATTAATGGTCGCACCGCCAAAGGTTTCTCCCTCGTATGAAAAGGTGGTATACATGCTGAGCATTTCTCTGTCTTCGGTATATCTTGCTTCATCGGCACGCATAACAATGTATCCTAACTTCTCGTCTCTGCCGGTGGTTTTTACCCATGCACCGTTGGATTTAGAGTAAATTTCACGCTGAACAACCTGCCCCTTGGAAGTAGGCACCTTATAGAACACAACCTTGGTGTGTTCGTTTTCAATGGAATGGGATTCTGTGGGTGCAGCCTGTTCAAGGGCATAATTCGGGAAGTTAAACTTCACGTTAGCCGCCGCATTTATAGGTGTTGTAAGAGTTAGAAGGTTTGCATACACTTCATCCGGCTTGTATTCGGGGTCTTTTGTCAAAAGCACACCGTCAAAACGGGCATAGAAGCCGGAGGTGTCATACATTTTCAGCTGATGCTTACCTGCCGAAAGGTCTACCGCGCCCAAAAGCTCCCATCTGTAGCCCTGTGCACCGTGGTCACCCATACGGTTTTCCAGCATGGGCATATCATCAAAGCCGACATTCATGAAACGGCTGCCCTGGGCATTGGTTGCAAAATCTTTTGCGTGACCCCATACATAATAGGTGCCACCCTTAACCGAAAAGTTTGCAATGGCAGGTCTTGTGTTGGAAGGATCTGCGTCCTCCGGCTTTGCATTGGGTTTAGCGGGAATCATACCGCGCAACGCGCTGTCGTTAAACGCATCTGAAGATGCAGGCTCTCTTGTCCAGGTACCCACATCTACAAAGGACTGCATGTTGAAAAAGACCGTTTCCTCCGGAATGATTGCCAAAATCACAACCGTCTGGGTTGCATCTATCCATTTTACCTGCGCACCTAACGCTTCCGAAACAAAGCGCAAAGGTACTAGGGTTCTGCCATCTTTTAATACAGCCGGCTGGTCAAGCACTTTCGCTCTGTTCCCGACCAGTGCATTGGACATACCGATGGGCAATTCGATGCGCACACCATTCCGCTCACCGATGGCGGTCTGATTCTCGTCATCCCAGGATACGGTGCAACCGAGCGCTTCAAAAATCGCACGGAAAGGCACCATGGTTCTGTCATTCATCAAAACGGGGTCTACATCAAACTGCATCCATTCGCCATTTAAATTTACTGCAATTTCAGAAGCCGGTCTGCCCGGAAGGCTTGTTTCATCGTAGGAATAGTCACCCTGCTTATACAAATCCAGTGCCAAAGACAAGATTTCAGCCTTCGTGCTTTCAGGATTAAATTCCAAGTCATCGGTAATGACAATCATCGCAACACGCGCGCTGTTACCGCTGGAGTCTTTGATTTCCAGGCTGGTTTCACCGCCGAAATAAGAAAATTCAGGAGAAGCCTGCCAGTTAAAGCCTTCTTCACCGTGATTACCCAGGCGCTGTACTACAGAATCGCCGATAACCACCTCAAAATGTCTGGTGCCGGGTGCGTTGTTTGCAAAATCCTTTGCAATGGCATAAACCTTATAGATTCCGTTGTCCGGCAAAACGATATTGGTCTTGGGGCTACGGGTTGCAGGCTTTGCCGCCGCACCGCCGGTCATATAGGTAATGGAGCTTTCTTTATCCTTTTCAATATGCCAATCGCCTAAGTCTTCAAAGGAAGAATTGTTAAAAATCAGATAATTCTTGCCTTCCTTTAAAGCTTTTGAGGGTTCAACCGGACCCTCCGGCTCAACAGGCGCAGGTGTTATCTCCGTTGCAGGCGCATCCTCCTTGTCTTCGGGTGCACCGCCGGTGGATTCACCAATAATAACCGCATCCTTTGAAGGAAGGGTTCCTTGCACATACGCAGACTCCGCAAGCGCCTTTACCGATGCATCATCCGCGCCCGGCTTAAAGCTTAAGTCGTCGGTGATCACAATCATCGCACAACGGGGATAGTTACCGACTACATCTTTAAAAGAAAAGACCGCTTTACCTGCCTGAACCTTAAGCTCGCCCGAGGACTGCCATGCAAAGCCCATCTGCCCATGGTCACCGGTGCGATAGGACACATCGCCCAGATACACATCATAATAACGGGTGCCCGGGGCTGTGGTGTGGTCTTTGGACAGCGCATAAATTTTGTATGTACCGTCTTTGGGCAAATTGATTTCAATAGACGGATTCTGCTTTACCGCCTTACCATCCTTACCGCCCAAAAGATACTCATACGCGGCACTACTATCTGTAGTAACAGTCCACGCACCGAGATTTTCAAAGGTACGGGGTGTCAGCACGATGTAGGTTTTTCCGCTCTTTAAAGGCGCATCTGCCGCCATTACCCCAAAGGGCATAAGTGCCAAAACCATACAAAGTGCCAACAAAAATGCTGTAACTTTTTTCATATTTTTTCTCCTTTTCTTTTTTTAATCGGTTTAAGCCAACCTTACTCTATTTTTAGTATATCATAATTTAAAATTCTGTCAAATGCAAAAAATTGCTCTCTTGTTGTTTAAAATTATCTTTTTGTTGCCTAAAATGCTATTTTTCATTAAAAAAGTTGCACTAAAAAAAGAAGTGTCGTACTCGACACTTCTTTTGTTTTTTTATTCTACGGGACTTAATACTACATCCGACCAGCTGTATCTGCCGGAAGAAGTCGCACCGTAATTTTGTGCATGTATTGCCTCGGTGGGCGCAACAACCAAAATAATCTGTGTGCTGTTGCGATCCTCAAATCCCAATATTCTGGACTTGAATTTTTCTTGTTTGCCGTTTGCTGTAATGTTGATTACACCGCTGATGGTAAGACCTACCACATTGTCCGCGTTTGCTTCAAAGGGCATGCCCTCCTTTTCGATTACAAAGCGAAGCTCGCCCGTTTTACTGCTCCCCTGAGATTTGCAGGTAACAGGAGTCGGGTCAAATTTCAAAGCCTTTGCCGCTGCAGTCGGTTTCACCTCAGGCACAGGTACCTCTTTTTCAATCTCAACCACAACCGGTTCTTTAATACCTTTCTTTGCAGAAAGGGCTGCGGTCATGAGTGTACCGCCACCCAATTCAGTTACCTTGCCCTCTAAGTCTGTTTCACTTATTGTGTAGGTAAACTCTGCATCAGGGTCATCCACTTTTACAATAAATTCAAAGGGATATACAGTTGCCGTTTCGGTTTTGGTTTCGCCGTTTACCGTGTATGTCAGGGTCGCACTCTGAATCTTTCTCTGATTGGTTGTGGTGTACACATACGCATAGTAGAATTCCGGCGACAGCTGTAAGGTATAGCCTTTACCGTTGGTATGCTCGGATACGGTTGCACCAAGTGTTGCGGAGGTCGCACTGTAATCCATGGATGCAAAGGCAGGTGCTTTCACTTCCGGAATGTTCAGTTTAACTGCTCTGAAGCCCTTTGCAGGAACGGTTAACGTAAACTTACCGTTTGCCACTTCCACTGTACCAATTTTGCCGTTTTCATCATACAAAACAGCCGTTCCGCTGTAATTTGCACCGCCCGGCACTTTAGCGCCTAAAGATACGGTTGTGGTGGTATCCACATGGTCCTCGTTCATGAATGCCACGCCCATCACACCATCTTTTCTTGCCGCCATCCAGTTAATCTGAATGGAATCGGGCAAAACAGTATCCTCTGCCAGCCAGGGCCACATACCTTCTTCTTCATAGAACTTACCGGGTGCATGCCCGTACTGGTTGGAGTTAAAGTATGCATACCCGTTCTGACGAAGAGACGGGAAATGAATGTTTTGGTTGGAGCTTGCAAAGGTCTGGTTAATTAAGAAGTCCTCCAGCATCGCCAAAAACGGCGGAATGTGATGCCAGTAAATACCTGTGTAATCGGGTCCTTCAACAGGATAGTTGATTTCCTGCTGATAGGTGGTGTAGCAGGTTCTGTAATAACCGTCATAGTTGCTGAATCTGCCGATAATGGTGTTCTTTGCAAGGGTTGCATAATAATCGTTGCCGGTGTATGCCGAAAGCTTCAGAAAATCCCCTGCAAACGACTGCATGATGATGTTCAAGCCGTTTTTAAAAGTAGAAGCCTGCTCAATGCCAAGGCCTGTACGGGAAGCCAGCCAGCCCTCTTCCAAACGGGTTCTGTCTGTAATATTCTTTAAGGATTCGGGATTTTCAGCAAGGTTTTCCTCACGACCGATACGCATTTGCTTGTCGCCTGCCCACCAATAGGTTCTGGTGGTTTCCTGTTTTGCTATCCAGTTGTCCTTCTTCATGGTTTCCCAATCGTTGACCATGATGATTTTATCGGTCTTTCTGGTACCGTCCACACCCGGTACCCAGAATGCAGTAGACATCCATTGTGCGGTTTTCTCTGCCGCATCTAAGTATTTCTTGTCACCGGTAATTTCATAAATATCCATCAGCGAACCTAAGTTCGGATAGTACGAAACCCAGATAAAGGTTGTCCATACCGGCATTTCCGCATTTTCTGCGTACACAGATTCTTCTAAATATTTGTCTGCCCCCGCAATTGCCTTATCCAAGTATTGCTTGTCGCCTGAATATTTGTACATATACAAATCATTCACAAAAGGTGCAATGGAGCTGGATGCGGAATTGGTTACCGCCTGCTGCCCCTTAAGCAATGTCTGCTGGTGCAAAAACGGCATCATACCACGGGACATTTCATACATACCGCCCCACACGTTGGCATTAAAGTTTGCAATGGGACTGCCTATCGCAGAGGGATTGCTTACCTTCTCAAAGCCGTCCTCATCGGATGTACCCACACGGTTAAAGTGGAAGCTTCCGCGGGTCAGCGCATTTGCAACAGAGGGAATGGTACGTTTTTCAAGCATCTCCATATCCTCGGTCAGGAGGTAATCCTGCAGAGCCTGCATACCGTTTGCGTTAGAAGTACGGTTGCCGTTTTCCATGTTATAGTATGCCTTATCATACACATCCCAACCGCTGTATTTGTCATCCAATGCGGTTTTACGGGTGTTGAAAATTGCCTGGTTTAAAGAAACCACATAATTCTTTCGGTAGTCGGTTACGTCAAACAGATTGGTTACGGTATCTTCGTAGTTTGCAAACCAGTCTGCCACGGTAGAAATCATACGAACCTGAACATTATAGTTCTGTCCTGCAGTCATTTTGGATTCTGCAGAGCCCAGTACAGGTGCAAACAAGGCTGCCTGATGCATATTGCTTGCATCATTCATGGTAATACCGAACAGATTGTTGTTTTCATATACCCATCTTACCGGAATCCAGCTTGGCTCTGCCACAACACCCTTAGTTACAGGAAGTGCCGCGTATTCGTTGTTGGCATAAAGGGTGTGGGCACCCATAGGTGTAAAGAGATAAGATTCGGTATAAAGCTGTGGTTTTTCACTTACACGTTTATATGCCACACGGAACGGTGCCAGCGCATGCTCAAATCCTTCATACAAAAAGCCCTTACCCTCATGCACACCAACGGTATAATAACCATCCTGCGCAAAGGATACATCTACCGAAACCAAAGGTGCAGTATTGTCATCCAATGACCAGGTTGCGGTAAGTGTACCGTATTCATTGGACGCACAGGAAAGAATTACCTTGTTCCCGTCTACCGTGTAATCGGTCGGCACAAACCATTTTCCGACACCTGCCACATACGGATTTGTGGTGCTGCCTTCAATGGTTTCACCACCATAAGTAAATGTAGTCTGCATATTCAGCAGGTCACGCACTTCGGCATAAGAAGCCTTGTCTGCCCGCACCACATAGTAGCCTAAATCCTCATTTCTGCCGGTGGTTTTTACCCAAGACCCGTTTGATTTGGAATAAATTTCTCTTTGTACCACCTGTCCGTTGGAGGTGGGTACTTTATAAAATACGACTTTCGTCTTGTCGTTTTCAATGGAATAAGATTCGGTCGGCACACCCTGCTCATTTGCATAGCCCGGGAAGGGGAATTTAATATCTGCCGCACCCGAAACAGGTACAACATCCTGTACAATAAGTTCATAGGATTCGGCAGGAACATACTCAGAATCGGTGGTTAAAAGAATACCGTCAAAACGCGCATAGTAGCCGGAGGTATCATATACCTTAAGCTTGTGTCTGCCACGGGTTAAATCCACCGTACCCAAAAGCTCCCACACATAGCCCTGCTTGCCATGGTCACCCATACGGTTTTCCATCATGGGCATATCGTCAAAGCCGACATTCATAAAGCGAGAGCCCTGTGCATTGGTCGAAAAGTCTTTTGCGTGTCCCCATACATAATAGGTACCGCCGTTCACATCAATGTTTGCAATCGCAGGTCTTGTATTTGAAGGATCTGCATCCTCGGGCGTTGATTGTGTGCCCGCAGGTTTTGTACCCTTCATCGCCTGATCATTAAACGCATCGGTAGACTTGATTTCTCTGACCCATGTCCCCATGTCCACAAAGGATTCAAAGGTCAAAAATACTTTTTCGGTAGGTACGGATGCAGAAATCGCAACGGTCTGGGTATCCTCAAACCATTCCACCTGTGCACCTAAAGATTCGGATACAAAGCGGAGCGGAACCAAAGTTCTGCCATCCTTTAATACGGCAGGCTGATCCAAAACCTTTGCCACGTTGTTTACAGAAACATTCAAAGAACCGATAGGCAAAACAATTTTCTGCCCGTTTCGCATACCGATGGCGGTCTGATTCACATCATCCCAGGAAACGGTACATCCCAGCGCTTCAAAAATCGCACGGAAAGGTACCATGGTTCTGTCGTTCATCAAAATGGGGTCTACATCAAACTGCATCCATTCGCCGTTTAAACGAACCGCAATTTCGGATGCGGGTCTGCCGGTCACATCCCCTTTGGTATAGGTATAATCCCCTGCCTTATACAGCTTTTCTTTCAAAGCAGTCATCTGTCTGTCATTGCATTTGGGATCAAAATCCAAATCGTCTGTAATGACCAGCATTGCCACACGCGGTTGATTCCCGCTGGTGTCTTTTAACGTAAGCGCCATTTCACCGCCAAAAACGGTAAAGGCTTCGCTTTTTTGCCATTCAAAGCCGTTTTTACCGTGATTACCAAGTCTTTCGGAAACAATTCCGTCCCCCAGCACCGCTTCAAAATGACGGCTCCCCGCCTTATTGCGTGCATAATCCTTGGTATAGGCATAGAATTTATAGGTTGCATCCTTAGGCAACACAATTTGAATAGCAGGATTGTTCTGTGCAGGATTTTCGTTCGCACCGCCAACCAGATAGGTCACGCCATCTGCCGTCTCAATCTTCCAGTCGCCCAAATCCTTAAAGGAAGTGGTGTCAAAAACCATATAAGTTTTATCTGCCTTCAGTGCATAGGGCGCAACGTTCTTGTCGCGTACCGCACCGGGCAATTCGCCTGTGGAAACGCCTGTAACGGTTGCATCCTTTACGTCTGCGGCAGAAGCCTTTACATTTGCCTTTTCGGCAATGGCAGCCACACTTTCATTGTCAGCGCCGGGATTAAACGAAAGATTATCCGTAATTACAATCGCTGCACAACGGGAATAGTTGCCCGATACATCCATAACCGACAAAGTGGTTTTGCCGGCGGTAACCTCTATTGGCTCGGAAGACTGCCAGCTAAAGCCCTTCTGACCGTGATTGCCTGTACGATAAGCGAATTCGCCCAAAACAATATCATAATAACGGGAGCCTGCCCCCTCGTTGGAATCCTTGCTTAATGCATAGATTTTATAAGTGCCATCTTCAGGCAGAATCACCTCAACAGAAGGATTCTTTTCTGCAGTAACGCCCGCTTTACCGCCAATCAGATAGGAATAGGACTGCTCGTCCGTCTTATCCTTTGTAAGCGACCAGTCTTTTAAATCCTTAAATGCGTGGGGCATCACCACCACATAATTCTTGCCGTCACCAAAATCAGCTTTGCCAACCGCAGAACCGCTTGCAGACGGTTTTGCAGGCTCTGTCGGAGCAATGACTTCGCCCTCTGCATTCGCCTCGCCCTGAATGGTTGCTTTCTTTGTGGTCTGGATTTCGTCCGGCTTGTACTTAATTTTGCTCAAAGCCGCTACAGCTTCGTTATCCGAACCGGGTGCAAATGTCAGATCGTCTGTGATAACAATTGCTGCACAACGGGAATAGTTACCCGAAACATCGGTAAGCGTCAGAGTCGTTTTGCCTGCAGTTGCCTGCAATTCTCCCGAAGATTGCCAGCAAAAGCCGTTCTGACCGTGGTTACCGGTACGATAAGTCACATCCCCTAAAACCACATCAAAATAGCGGGTACCGGGGGCAGAAGTACTGTCCTTGCCCAATACATAAATTTTATAAGTACCATCCTTCGGGATTTCCACATCCACCGACGGATTTTCGGTAACAGGCGTACCTTTTTTACCGCCCAGCATATACCCGAAGGATTGTGCCTGGTCCTTGTCGCTGGTGTGTGACCAACCTGCTTTGTCGCTGAAAACCGCAGGTGTAATTACAATGTAGGTCTTGCCGTCCTTGATGGGTGCATCTGCCGCAAAAGCCGTAAAAGGCACCAAAGACAGTACCATACAAAGCACCAACAGCAATGCTGTCATCTTTTTCATACTTCTCTCTCCTTTTTTCTTCTTAATCAAAAGTGACTTTTATCACTCTATTCTTTCTTTAAGTGTACCATAATTTCAATCATCACGCAACAATGAAAGTTGACCGATTCATGTTTAAAGTTGACATTTGCACAAAAAGCATTCCCTGCTGAGGGTCGCTGTCATGCTGAATACATGTGAAGCATCTCCTGCACAGAACGCACAAAAAACGGAGCGGAATTCTCTAAGAATTCCGCTCCGTTACTTACTTTTAATATGATTAAAACGCTTATTTCTGCAACTTATTGGACTTGGAGGTCTTCACAACAATGCCCGCAAGTGCCACAAGGGCAATAACGTTAGGCAAAACCATCAACTGGTTAAACATATCCATCAAAGCCCAAACCAGATCATTTTTCATAACAGTACCTAAGAAGATACACAAAACGCTGATTACAGAGTACACAATAACTGCCTTTTTGCCGAACAGATACTGTGCATTCACTTTACCAAAGAGATTCCAGCTGAGGATGGTAGAAAACGCAAAGAAGAACAGACAAACCGCTACAAAAATTGCACCGATTTTTGCACCAAGATTCCCTGCGAATACAACCTGGAATGCATTTTGTACCATATTGGTATTTGCAAGACCGCCTTCTACGGCTACCTTTGCACCGTCAGCAGTAGACAGCACACCGTTGCCTGCATAAAGGGTGGTGATAACAATCAACGCAGTCATGGTAAGTACCACAAAAGTATCAATAAACAAGCCTGTCATCGCTACAACACCCTGATCGTGGGGCTTTTCAACCTTTGCCAAAGCGTGCGCATGCGGTGTAGAACCCATACCGGCTTCGTTGGAGAACAAGCCTCTCTTTGCACCCTGGCTGATTGCAGCTTTGAGTGCCGCACCAAACGCACCGCCAATGATTGCCTGGGGCTGGAACGCATATTTGAAAATCATACCAACTGCTTCGGGCAGATACTGGATTCTTGCAATCACAATCGCCAGACCGCCAAGCAAGTAAATAACCGCCATAATCGGTACCATTTTTTCGGTAACGGAAGCCAATCTGCTTACACCACCGATAAAAATAAATGCCGAGATACCTGCAACAACCAGACCCACTACAAAGCTCGGAATTGCCGGTGCTGCGGTTGCCACAGAGCCTGCAATAGAATTAGACTGTACCATTACACCGATAAAGCCCAGTGCAATGATGGTTGCAATCGCAAAGAAAACAGACAAAAACTTACCAAAGCCGTTCGGGAACGCCTTTTTCATGTAGTAAACAGGACCGCCCTGAATGTTGCCGTCTGCATCCACTTCACGGGTTTCCTGTGCCAAAACAGCTTCGGCATAGATGGTTGCCATGCCCAAAAATGCAATAATCCACATCCAGAAAATCGCGCCGGGACCACCTGCTAAAATTGCACCGCAGGCACCTACGATGTTACCGGTACCAACCTGTGCCGCAATTGCAGTAGCTAAAGCCTGGAACGAGCTTAAACCGCCCTCCTGCTTACCGCCTCTTAATGTAAATTTACCAAATACCTTCTTAAAGCCTTCACCAAAGCAACGCACCTGTACAAAGCGGGTTTTAATGGTAAAGAACAAGCCGACACCAACCAACAGCACAATCAGAATATAGTCTGAAAGATAGGTGTTGACGGTGTTTACAATTTCCAATAATTTGTCCATTGTTTTTCCTCCTTAAAAAATAAAAAAGTTACTGAAACAGAATCAGCAACTCCGGAAAACACACAAAGACCGCCAAAAAAAGTCTTGTGCTACCTCTATCCTTTTGCCTGAGAGATTCGGATTTTAAAAATCCTTGCACCTTCGGCACTCAAGTAAGCTTGAGATTCTCCAGAGTTCCCTCCGCAGACGGTCCTTATCGTTCCGAAAGCATCAACGGGGATATTCAATTTCGAATATTACTATACCACACTTTTCTACAAAATGCAACCTTTTTTTAAAAAAAAGAAGCGTGTAGTTTCCTACACGCAAAAGTTTAATTAAAAATAACACCAAGAGCACTGATATCCGACTCTGCACAAACCTTCCAGGCGGTTAACCCGTCCTGCTCCTTTTCTTCGGTTAAAAGAAGGGTCACATAAACAGTTTCTCTGGGTGCGGAAAGAATCACCTCTGTATTGATTTCCGCTTCCTCAGGTGTTTTCCAGCCATTTGACGCAATGATATCCATAAAAGTCTGCAATTTGGGTGCCGACACCTCACAGCGCACCACACATTGCCCGTCCGAAAACCGCACATTCTCCTTATCCGCCACTACGTTTTTACCGTTTTGCATACAAACCCTGAGAATTTCTTCGTATAAAGCTAAGCTTTCATCGGTTACACCCCAGTCCGGGCTATTGATACCGGGCATTCTGGTTTCCAACTCCGTTTCCGCCATGGCACATGCCTCGTCCCATCTTAACTCTGTCAGATTATTCAGAAATTCAATCGCAGCACCTGCCGCATCTTTTCCTTTTTGCTTCTGCTCTTCAAGCTTTGCCTTTTGCAGATTGGCTTCTCTTTTTTCCTGTTCTCCGTTTCCCATATCACAGGCAGTAAACGATACCAACAACAACCCTGCAAGGAAAAGCAACCCTATTCTTTTCATTTTCCTTTTCTCCTTTTTATCAGTATACCTCCAGAATCTTGTCTTCCATGTCGGAAATCAGCCACTTGCCGTCTATATTCTCCAGGCTGAATTTCACATTCACGGAATTGGCTGACACCGTTTCCAGTTCCTTTTCCAGTAATTCATAGCTTTTCAAGACAACAGCCCCCTGACTTTCGCTGCCGTATGCCAGAAGAATTTCTTCACTGGTTAAGATTTTATCCCAGCAGTCTGTCGGGTCCTTTACCGAAAAGACAACGGTTACGGTCGCTTTCTTTCCGTCTGTCTCTGTGTCCATAACCTTATAGCTTACAAGCTGTTTATTTACCTCAATGATTTTTTCCGTAATGGCTGTTGCTTCCTTTTGGTCAATGCCCACCTGCTCGTATTCTGCAATCATATTCGCACGGTTAAAGTCAAGCTCCGGATTCAGTAACTCCGTCTGCCCGTCTTTTAAGCATTTTTTCGCCGCATCCGCATCTAAGCTTGCCAACGCATCCGAAAAAGCCACAACCGTATCCCTTGCACCGTCTGCATTCTTCGAACCGCCGCATGCCACAAACGAGAGCATTAAAACAAATGTAAGAAGCAGAAACAGTATTTTCTTATGCATACCAAAGACACCTCTCAATCTTTAAATAGTATACCGCATTTTCAGACAAATGTCAATTCGAAACAGAAAAAACGCTTTCCTTTTTTCAAAGGAAAGCGTTTTTGAAAATACAAATTAAAATGCAGACACACCGTTTAATGTATCGAGCACAGATCCGGAAAAACCGCCATCTTCGCTGATTTTCCATTCACCGTCTTTCAAAACAAGCGGCATTTCATATTCCTCGACAGAAACATCGGCATTTTCCAACGCATCCAGCATAGCCTCTTCCATAACAGGGAGAACCAAGTCAAAAATTGCGCTCATCAGTTCTTCTTCGGAAGACTCCTCTGTAATGGTTCCGTCTTCAAGTAACCCCATAAGTTTTTCTTCCATGGCAGGATCCGCCAGCATAGCATCAAAATCAATGTTCTCTAAAGCGGTCGTATCTTTAATGCTCAAAGCAATTTTTGCAACTGCAGTATCGCCATCTTCTTCAACACTCTTGACTTCATAGGAAATAGCTGCCGCTACAATCTTTTTAATCAGAGCTTCAAACTCGCCTGTCGAAGCACCAAAATCCTCGCCCATGCCTTCCATAATAACCTTCAGGTCAGCCTGCTTCAGCTCTTCGGGCAGTTCACCATCCACATATTTGCTCATTTCAGCACTATCCAGGCTCACAACCGCCTGCATAAAGCCCTCTACGGCATCTGCCACAGGTGCCGCCGTTTCAGACTTTGCTTCATTTGGTGCTTCTGTAACACCGCCTGCCGGTGCTTCCTCTTCACCGCAAGCTGCAAAGGACAACGCCATTGCCAGAGCCAGCATCATGCAAAGTAAGATTTTCATTGTGTTTTTCATTTCTCTTCACCTTTTTTCTTAAATATTTGCGTTTATCCGCATCTCCATTATATGCCTCATTTTCCTTTTTGTCAAGCCGAAAGAATTCTCACATTGTACTTTTCAAGCCAGTAATTCACCTGAAGCAGGTACGCAATTCTTTGCGGTCCCGCCATCAGCTGACCGAACCAGGGCTTGCCGTAATCATAATTGTCCTCGGTCAGCTTGTTTGCATATTCCAAATCAATCAAATCGCGAATCGGTGCATTTCTGTCCTGCAGAACCGCCTTTAATTCCTGCTTTACCAGTTTTTCAAAATCGGGGTTGTGGGTTTTAGGGTACGGACTTTTTTTACGGCACCGCACCGACTCGGGCAGAATGCCTTTTGCCGCTTCTCTTAAAATGTGCTTTCGTTCTCCATCCTTTGCCTTCATATCCCACGGAATATTCCACACATACTGAATCAGCCGATGGTCGCAAAACGGCACCCGGACCTCCAGACCGCTTGCCATGCTCATTCTGTCCTTCCGGTTCAGCAGGGTTGCCATAAACCAGTATAAATTTAAAAACCCCACCTCCCGACGACGCGTATCCAACGGATTCCGATAGGTAAATTCGGGCATTTCGGATAAAAAGCTTTCGTATTTTTCCTGCACATATTCCAAAAGTCCGATTTTTCCCCGAAGTGCAGGTGCCAAAACGGCTTCTCTGCCCGCTACATCGGGACACCAGGGAAAGGTTCCGCAATTTAACATTTCCTCCTTGAAAAACCACGGATACCCACCAAAAATTTCATCCGCACACTCGCCCGAAAGAGCAACGGTGTGTCTTTGCCGCACCTGCCTCAAAAAGCCCAAAAGCGAAGAATCCACATCCGCCATGCCCGGCAAATCCTTGTACTCCACCGCTTTATACAGATTTTCCACCAGCTGTACAGAGTTCTGATACAACACCTTATGGTCGGTCTTAAAAGTTTCTGCCATAATATTGATATATGCCCCGTCTGCATCGGGCTGAAATTCGGAGGGCTTAAAATAGCGGTCATTTCCCTCGTAATCAAAAGAATAGGTACAAAGAGGGGCTTGCTGATTTTTCGCCACAATGGCGGTAATCAGACTGGAATCCAAGCCTCCCGACAAAAAGGTGCAAAGGGGTACATCCGACACCGTCTGCCGACGCACCGCATCACAAAGCAGATACCGCACCGTGTCCACCGTTTCCTCATAGCTGTCGGTGTGCAGAGCAGAATGCAGGCGGTAATACGGCGTTAAACAAAGCGCTTCCTCTGTCAGATATCCTGAATAGCCGGGCTTTACCTCGTGGATATTTTTAAACACACCGACCCCGGGTGATACCGCAGGACCGATACCGAAAATTTCGCAAAGCCCCTCCCGGTCAAGCTCTGCCGGCACGCCAAAGGCAAAAAGGGCTTTTATTTCAGAGCCAAACACAAAAAAACCGTCCTTCATGGTATAGAAAAGAGGCTTTACTCCAAATCGATCCCTACACAAAAACAGCTTTCTTTCCGATTCATCCCAAATGGCAAACGCATAAATGCCATTTAACAGATGCACAAAGCCCGGTCCGAAATACATGTATGCCAGAAGCAACACCTCGGTATCCGACTCGGTAGAAAGCGACGCCCCCTCCCGTATCAGCTCGCGACGGATTTCCTTGGTGTTGTAAAGCTCACCGTTATAAACCACTGTATATGTCTTTCCGTTTCTGGTTCGGGTCATGGGCTGATTTCCGCCTTCTAAATCAATCACCGCCAGCCGTGCATGGGCAAGCACCGCGTTATTGTACGCAACAACCCCTTCCGCATCGGGTCCCCGATGGGAAAGGGTGTGTGCCATTTTTTCGCCAAGTGCTTTGTATTCGGGCTGATTGAGTGGAATGCTTTGGTGTACAAAGCCTGCAATTCCGCACATATTCACATCATCCTTTCTCCTATTATTTTATGGAGAAAAACGGATTTTGTGACTCAGCCGGCTTGTTTTAGCTGGTCTGTCGGAACAAGGTGAAGTCTGCGCTGTCTTCCGCGCTTGGGTGCGGTACACTTTGCAAAGAATGTACCCAAAACCGCAACACCTGCGCCCAGCAGAATCTGCCGTACCATTTCCCAGTAGGTAATACTTTCTGCATCCGCGGCATCCACCGCCCCTAAAATCAGAACAATCCCTAAAAAAGCAATGCATTTAAATAATTTCATATACAACACTTCCTTTCTTGTTTTCAGTATAACAAAAAGGTTGTCCCATAAAACGGACAACCTTTCCAGGAAAGTGTATTTTTTTATAAAGCCAGCAGGAAATTATAAATTCTTTCTGCCAAAATTGCATGACCCTTAGAAGAGGGATGCAAGCCGTCAGGCATTAAGGTTTCCTTAATTTCGGGGATTGCAGGCTGCATACCGCTTACTGCAAACAAATCCAAAACCGGGAACGAATAGTAGGTAGCCACTTCCTTAATGGCATTTACATATTCCTTTAAAACATGACCGTTCTGGTCAATATTGTCTTCGCCTGTACGGTGAAGCGGTGTTAAAAATACAATGGACTTACCCACATATTTTTTGGCAAGACCTTCGCACAAAACGTGCAGCGCACCGTAAAAGGTATAGGGGTCACGGCTTTTAAAGGTGCCCATTTTAGCATCCCCGTGACCGTAGTCATTGGTACCGCCAAATACCAAAATTACGTCTGCATTGTCATCCATTTCCGCAAAACGGGAAACATAATCCTGATCGTGTACCGCATTTTCGCTGGGCACGGTTTTTTTGGCAATACGCGTACCGCCAATACCGTAATTGTTCACTTTTTTTGCCTTGGAAATTTTCTTTAAAACTTCCACATATTTTTCTTTCGGGTCGGATGCCCCTGCCCCTTGGGTAATACTGTCGCCAAGACAGTTAATGATTTTTCCTTTTAATTCCATTTCAAACCACTCCTTTACCTCAAAATTGTAACACACTTTTTCACAAAAGTAAAGTCAAAAAACAGAAAGTTTTTATTTTAACTCTGTGGTAAGGTGTATATGTCCTTCTGAGCGAAGCGAAGAATCCCTTATGCAGACGCCTACCTGACGCAGAGCCACGCACCAAAAAACGCAGGGACTCTGTTTCAAATGTTGCTACAACCCATTTGTCCTCTATATCGTTTATGCGATGTATAATTGCAATAATCTCGCCTTCAAATTTTTCCAATAGCTAAATTTTGCAACAAGTTGCAAAGCTAAATTATCTCACTCCGTTCGATAGCTAAATTGTTTTTTCAAAACAGCTAAATTAAATTCTCTTTTAGCGTGCGAAGCACATTTAGCTGCCGCAGGCAATTTAGCTGAACTTGTTCAATTTAGCTCGCGTTAGCGAATTTAGCTGAATTCAACTTTGTTGAATTCATTATAAAATCAGTGAACGATTTAGATGCCACCAAATTTTAATGAATTGACAACATCCGTTGTCATGAATTGGCTAAAGCCATGAATTGTTGCTGTCGCAACATGAATTGAATTACCTTTAAATGCACGAAGTGCAATTCATGAGACGTTAGGCTCAATTCATGAAATCTTTAGATTTCAATTCACGCCGTAAGGCAATTCATTGATTTCATCTTTGATGAAATCATTATAGAATCAGTGAACAATTTAGATGCCATATCTTGACTTAGCAAACATGTATTATAAAAACATCTACTCTAATCGTCATACATCTACTTCATTTCTTTTATTTATTAATTGTTAAATAAATATTAGTGCAATTACTATTGTTTTTTTCTGAGCAATATTTGAATTAATTTTGGTATAATTCTAAAAAGCAACATTATTACAAACAAAGGCAAAGTTATAGTACTTATTAACATAAAAATATCATCAATATAATACTCAAATATTACGTGTAGCAGTAATATTGCATTATATATACCAATCACAGATAATACTACATAATACAAAATATTAGTTATGTATTTTCTTCGCTCTTTTTTGTTCTTAGGCAAATTTAGTGCACATATTCTAATTAAAGGATATAACGACCAAAGAATAACAAAATTACCCAAGACTCTAGTTAATGGAAGTACCGATAATATTGCCGATCCAACTGAAATGTATGTAAACATTGACATATATCTTTGCTTTCTTTGTTCTGATAAATAATCAGGCATAATATGTAATTCAATTTCAGTTAAAATCTCTTCTGGTATATTATTTTCAATTTGCTCAATTTTCTCATATTCGCTTTTTGTATTTTTGTATTTAGTAAAACTTTCAATTAAATATTTTTCATCTTCTTTCAATCTATCGAATAATACAGTTCTTCGAGCTTCAAAGGGTATATCCTCTTTAATAATCTTATTTAATCCCATTACTTTTTGTTGCATTTCATTTTTTTCTTTATGTAACTGTTCTAATTGCTCTTTTGTTAAATCTCTATCAATATTGTTAGCAGCAATTCTAAAAAGATATTCATAATTTTTTAATTCTTTTTTAGACTTTTTTGATTCCAACCATCCTCCAATACCAACAATGGTTCCTATTAATGTTGCAACACTTAATATAATGTTGTTTTGTATTAAATCTAAAATATATTTTACTATATCCATAGAAATTCTCCTTATCTGTCGTATATATTTTCAAAAATCTACTCAGGATCCATTGGAAAATGTATTATAGGGTTTGCTATACAATTTTTAGTTGTTTCAAGTAATTTTATTAGATTTTCATTGTTTTTTCGTTTATGAAGTTTATGCGAAGAATTGATATATCCAACAATGATTTCTTTTTGCTTGACCGAGAAAACAGTTATTGTATTATACTTATACTTCCATTGACTATCACCATAATCATATTTTTATCAAATGCACTTAAATCTGTAACAAAAAATATTCATATCCTTCATTTATGATATAATTAGGCGACAGGAAAGATGTGCCAATTTTACATGCAAATATTAAGCATTAATTACTTCATTATCTCTCTTTCGCACCTAGCCATGCACTCTTTCATAGATAGTATTGTTTCTTCATACTTAATATAGAATTTCGCTTCGCCTTCTTTTGAAATCAAGTTGTTATTATTTTTTCTACATTCAAACAAGATATCAATTATGGATTGTATATTGTCTATACATTTATCAAATCCTATATCTTTCCTTACAATAGTTGATGGATGTGTATCTGAATAAACAATTAAATCATGAAATTTAGCAACAGCTGGATTCCATAACTGCTCAAATGAATAATCCTTTCCAGATCGTTCCTTATTAAGTGATTGAAAACCCAAAAACATATGATAGCATTCTTGTAGTCTTGATAAAAAATCTTTTAAAACATCCTGTTTATATGTATTAGTTCTTTCATTATTTTTTAATTTCGCCAAATACATTTGTTGAAATACAAACAATATAATACCGTTACAAGTAATAGGTATGGCAAGTAAGAGCCAATCTTTAATTTCCATAAGCACCTCATACAAATCCATTTCGATACAAAATTTACATTTGTTCTTTTTATGCATTTTTTGTTTTTCTAATAATTTCTTCCTTTTTATTTTGTAGTAGCGACAACGTATTATCTATATATATTCTAAAATCTTTGGGGAAGTTAAAACAATAGTAATACTCGTAATAGTTCGGAACATCATTTCTTTTCTGATTATCTAATAATTCCCACCCAAGTGCATAATCTAAATATCTATGAAAACATTCTGGCATTTCTGAATTATAGATTAAATGGTGTTTATTACGAATAATTTCAATTATTTTTTTATCAATTGGAATTTTATATGTATTCACATAATGAATCCATATCTTTTGTTCATCATCCGTTAAATCACTTATGCGGGTTTGATTTTCCAAGAAAACTTTTCTTCTTCCAAACATTTCAAGTATCCGTTCAAACAATAATCTTTTCTCGCGCAATAGCATTGATATCGGACCATAAAATTGAGAAATTTGTTCTTCAACAAAATCTTTCTCCCATTTCATTTTTTGTAAATTCAAATTCTCCCTATTTTTTGTTTTTCTATTTTAATGTTTTGATAATATGGAATTATCCACCCAAACACAATTAAAATTAGACTAATAAATGTTAATAACAATTCTATTACACTTACACTTTGTTCAAAAGACATAACTACCTCCATATACAGTAAATACAACACTCAAATTATCTAAAATAGTATCCACTATAAAATCACTCCATACATGGAGACCAATATGTATCCGTCTTCCAATTCGTTATTCTACAAAAATCAAATTGATCATAATTATCAATTTGGGATTTGGGAACATCAATAATTATTCTTTTATTCTCCAATCCATATAGTTTATGTTCTCTAAGAACAGGATACTTCACACTAATAAGAACATCATTGTTATTTTCATCAGTAATAATAGCGCGTAAATCTTTGCATACAACAACACTTTTACTTGTATTTATAAATCTAAAAATACAATGTATGCTCTCTTCTAAATCTAATATATCCTCTACCTCAACCCTTTGTACATTGTTTTTTTGGCTTTTTGAAAGAGCTGAAACTGCATCCAAATACTCGTCTCGTATTCGTTCCCAAATATTATTATCCAACTCGTTTAATTCAAATTCCTCTATTATTTGATCTTTAAAATCATTTAAACGTTCTTTATCATTCATTTTAAACCATATTTTTGATGGATCAATAGCCCCTTTTATATCCTGATATCCAAAATTAGGCAACAAGATTGCAGTATGTTGCTTTGCCTTTATCCAAGTTGCTCCCATTTCATTTAAACATGCAGGACTTTTATAATAATTATCCGACAAAAACATAATTACATGAGTGTCGTTTTCAATTTCTTTTTTTAAATATTCATATATAGATTGCCCATTCGGTATATAATATCCTGATACTGAACTACAAAATATTCCCCCTCTGCCAGCAAACCCTATTCGCTCTAATAGTTTAATAAAAGCATTAATATACTCAATATCTTTGGATGAATGGCTAATGAAAATCTTTTTTGTTTCGCAAGTACATATATCTGTTGATACCGGAACACAATTTGCATATTCGTCTAATAAAGCTTTTAAATATGACATCATACGATCATAAGCAGCTGTACCATAATCATTATTTCTACCATCAAATGTTTTTATAATTTCATCATATAATGGATGATTCTTTAGCTGATTCTCTGTGAGAATCTTGATTTTGTTCATCCACAGATTATACTTATCCCCAGCAATATAAGGCAATAAAAACAACCCATCTTCTTGCTTTACATCATGGTATTCTTCGCACTTAACTCTTATCCCCTCTTCTATCAATGAATTAATCTTATTATACAATAAAAACATCTCCCATCCTATTTCTTTATTTATTATACCATAATTCGCCAAATATTGCAATTGGCAATAGGGAGAAATATATAGGCTGAATTTTAGCATCCTGCAACATAGTGATTAAATTGATTTTGTTATTTCGATTCCGTCTACATATTTGATTTTAATTTTATTCTGTGAAATTATCAGAACCGATTCAACCGTATTCCTTACAACTGCGTCAAAATATTCAAGCATATTCACTTCATTCTCATTTATAAAATCTTCAATGTCATTCATTTCACATTTGGTGCACTCAATAAGTTTTGAATTTAGTATTTCAAATTCATTCTCATACTCCTTAATTTTATCAAGATACACTTGGTTATCATCTGCTTCATTCACAATTTGATTTAACACTCGAATTTCCTCTTCAAGTTTCTTGACTTTTGATTTTATTGTATATTCATTCTGCTCATCATTCTTATGAATTACAGTCCCGATTTCATTCTTAACCATTTCGGTTATATTTGAAACATCAAGGGATGCCTGAGATAAGCCTGACAGAATTGCTTGTTTTAATTTATCTTCAGGAAGTGACGGAGAATTCTTACAATTTTTGATTCCATTTTCAAGCCTCTCTGAGCATCTCCACACAATTCTCTTCTTACCATTTCGTGCCCAAGTTACTCTCCTATACCTCGCACCACATTCTGCGCAAAATACAATTCCGGTTAAAGCATAATTAGCGGAAAATGAAATGGACTTGTCTCCTGTATAGTTTCTTCTTCGTTTTATTTCATCCTGAACCATATCAAAAATTTCTCTAGATACTATTCCCTCATGACTATTTTCAACATAGTACTGTGCAACCTCACCTTTATTTCTTGCAACAGTTTTAGTTAGGTAATCAACCGTGTATGTCTTCTGTAACAACGCATCACCTTTATACTTTTCGTTCTTGAGAATTCCACTTACCGAATTTGAACTCCATCTCTTATTGCCTTTTGGAGATTCTATCTCATTTTCTTCAAGCCATTCGATTATGTCCTTTATAGAATTTCCCTCAAGATACAAATAGAATATTTTACGAACTATTGCAGCTTCTTCCGGAACAATTTCAGGTTGTCCATTTTGTCCTCTTTTGTAAGCATACAATGAAAATGGAAACGGAAATTTACCTTCCTTGTATCCCATTCTCTTTCCTCTTGTTATATTCATGCTAAGCGATTCACTTTCTGCCTGAGCAAAGGCACTGAACCAGGATAGAAAAATTTCACTTGATGGATCAAGAGTGTTTATTCTCTCTTTATCAAATCTGATTCCTATATTCTTTAATTTTAATTTCCTTATGTACCCCAAACAGTCAAGCTGATTCCGTGCAAATCTCGAAATTGATTTTGTTAGAATCAAATCAATTTTACCTTTTTCACACATTTCAATCATTCTCATGAATTCTGTTCTCTTCGTGTCATTTAAACCACTTACACCGAAATCGACAAAAACATCTACAAGAGTCCAGTTAGGATTCCTTTCAATTTCATTCTTATAATGCATTGTCTGAGTTTCAAGACTATTTTCCTGTTCTTCCTTTTCTGTGCTTACTCTGCAGTATGCTGCGACATTAAGTCTTGCTTTATCGTCTTTGATTTTAGGAAATATGGTGGCAGGTATTTCAATTACTTTCTTCATCACTAATAACCTCCATATATTTCTCTATTATTTTCAGCATCATTTCAGCAGAAATCCAACACATGAAATGCATTGCAATTTCTTTGTGTGCATAGGTGCCACCGCCCCTGCCTTGCCTTGATACAATACCAATAGCTTTAGTTCTGTCAATCCATATCTTGGGTGTAAGAGTCATTCTTTTACTCAGAATTAAATCAACAAATTTCTCGTTGTGTTTTTTCTCCCAAAGTGCAAGAAACTTAACTGTATTTTCATCCCTTAACCAATTGTGAATTGTATATCCGGCTTGAATGTTACTACAACCTTTTGCCAATTCTGTCAATGAAATGTACCCGGGATTTTGCTTCGCCATTGTTTGTTTAGGTTCTCGTTTCTTTTTGTTAAATTCTACTCTTGGATTTTTCATTCTGCCGTATTTCCAGAGTTCGCATTCATCATACAAATTTTCCAACACTTCGTTGTATACTTCAATGCTAATCTTTCCTGAATTTAATAATGGTTTTAAATATTGTTCATTTGCAATAACATACTGTAGTTGATTTTGAATTGCTGATTTGCTCATATATAATTACTCCTTTCTTATTTATGGAATAATTATATACCAAATCTGCAATTCTACATATCACCATCTTCTTCTGTCGTTTCTTGCCCTAAACATTTTTTCTTTAATCGCAGTACGATAATCTTCATCTGATACTATGTAGCAATTATTCACATTATCTATAGTTTTACTAATTGTAACAACAGACCATTCTTCCTTACCAGTAGGAGAATTGATTCCCATTCTGATTAATTCTGCCTGAATTTGCAATAAACTCAAGCCCTGAATGCACATCTTATACATCCACCTAATTATTTCAGCTTCATCTTCTTTGATGTATACCATGCCTTTGTCATCTCTTACAAACCCGTAAGAAATTCTACCGAATGTTCTTGATTCATATAAACCTAATTTTGTCATTTTGCTTTCCTCCATTTCATTTGATAAATTGTCCATCATTTCATTGCTATTTTCAAACATATTTCTCATCATCTTATCTCCTTTCTACAAACAAAAAAACACATCTTGATTTCACTCAAAATGTGTTTTGTAATTCTATATTAATTTTTAAATGTTAAGCATACTCATATTTAAACACTTTTTTCAACCTTCATAATCACCATTGTCCTTGTGCAATTCCTCCATTCCTGCCCCTTCGTTTTGTTCAATTTCACTCAATTTCATTCTAAACCTATTCATTCATAGGTTAATTAACTATGTTAATTAATTATACCACATTTAAATCAAAATTACAACCGTCAAAACAAAAAAAGATTCTCCCTTCCTTCAAATTTCTTCGAAATTCATCTTACTTCGACGTGTCCTACAGAGACACACCGCAATAAAAGTAGGAACTTTTTACTTTGTGGGCTTTTTTTACAAATTTTTCAAAATCATTGCTTTTTACAAAAGAAACTGGTATAATTTAGTATATGTATAATGCATGAGGAGGATGAATGCAATGAATCAGACAGTCAGAGACTATCTTAACAAACATACCCAATACAAACCGCGTTTAGATACCGATATCCTGTTCCCCTACGGCAGTGATTTTTCCTACAGCGGTATTGTAAACGATATGGCAACCTTTGTTCAGGAACGCCAGCTGAAAGATGTGAGAATGTGGCAACGTTTTGTGGACGTGTATCGCTCCGATTGCGATGGCGAATCCAGATCCTGGCGCGGTGAATTTTTCGGCAAAATGATGCGCGGTGCCTGTATTACATATCGCTACACCAAAGATAAAGAATTGTATCGTATTTTGGAAGATGTAATCAAAGATATGCTTACCGCACAGGACGAGTTGGGCAGATATTCTACCTACAGCACCGAAAATGAATTTAACGGTTGGGATTTATGGTGCCGTAAATATGTACTTTTGGGCTTTTTACATTTCCACGAAATTTGCAAATGCGACAAATTAAAGAACGAAATTATTGAAAGCGCGAAAAAACATCTTGATTATATTATAGAACGTATCGGTCCCGAAGAAGAAGGGAAAAAACCCATTACCGAAACCTCCTGGAACTGGGGTGCGATTAACTCGGCATCTATTTTGGAACCGACACTTCGCCTTTACAACATCACAGGCGAAAAGAAATATTTTGACTTCGGTGAGTACATTGTGAACATAGGTGCTTGCAGAGACGGTGACATTTTCACCATGGCATACGAAAACAAAATAGCGCCGTTTCAGTATCCGGTTGTCAAGGCATACGAAATGATGTCCTGCTTCGAGGGCCTGATTGAATACTACAGAATCACCAAAATTGAAAAATGGAAGCAGGCAGCAATCAACTTTGCCAATGCGGTTATCGAAACCGATATCACGCTCCCCGGCAGCTGCGGCTGTACCCATGAGCTGTTTGACAACTCTGCGCTGATGCAGACTTTAACGGGCGTGCGTGGCAGAATGCAGGAAACCTGTGTAACCGTAACCTGGATGAAATTCCTTACCCACATTCTTTGCCTTACAGGCGACCCGAAATATGCAGAAGAAATTGAAAAATCCGCATTTAATGCCCTTTATGGTGCAGTAAACACTGCAGACAGCCCGAAAAACGGCGGTCTGACCTTTGACAGCTATAGCCCGCTCTTAAAATTCTACAGAGGCAATGCCATCGGTGGTCTGATGTCTTTGTGGACTGCAATTTACGGTTGCTGTAATGCCATCGGTGCGGCAGGCACAGGCTTTGTTCCGCAGTTTACCCTGTTCCAGGATAAAGACGGTGTGGTATTTAACACCTATGCCCCCGGCGAAATTTACACCGTAACCCCGTCCGATAACCCCCTTTATATGGATGTGGAAACCGAATATCCCAAGGGTGACAGCATTTCGGTTATCGTAACCCCTGAGCAGGCAGAAACCTTTACCGTAAAAATGCGTATCCCGTCCTTTGCAAAATCTGCAACCCTTTCGGTTGAGGGTGAAAGCTTTACCGCCCTCCCCGGCACTTATGCGGAAATCACCAGAGCTTGGAATCCGGGCGACGAAATTCAGTTAAATCTTGAAATTGTGCCCGAAATCATCTTTGCAAAGCCCAATCCCAAGGACGAAAATGCCCAAAAGCATGTGGCAATCAAGCGTGGTGCGCTGGTTTTGGCAAGAGATACCGACATCACGCCCGATGTGGGTGAGGTGCTGGATTTTGACAAGAAAATTACTTTGCGTGAAATCCACAGTCTGGATGTGGAAAGCCAGTGTCAGTATTTGGTTTCCACCGACAAGGGCTGTGCCACCCTTATGGTTGACTATGCTTCGGCAGGTAAAGGTGTTGAACCGCCCGAAATGGAATGCTGGTTCCCCACCGAAGAATTCAAAACCGAAAACATCGAAATCATCTGATGAAAATTTTGCGAGCGCACACTGCGCTCGCTTTTTTCTGTCATACAGAATAACCGGGAAAGCCTTCCCCTTAGAGGGGAAGGTGGCAGTCGGCAGACTGACGGATGAGGTGTCATTCTGAGCGATAGCGAAGAATCCCCTATACAGAACACATAACAAACGGAGCGGAATCCATTGAGGATTCCGCTCCGTTACTTACGTTTCTAATTTTTATTTCTCGTTCTTAAAGTCACTCATCAATTCCTTTACCGAAGTTGCAAGCCCTGCCAAGCCCTGCATGTCGGACGGAATGATGATTTTGGTCGCCTTGCCGTCTGCAGCCTTTTCAAAGCTTTCTAACGCCTTGATTGCCACATACGCATCCGACGGATTGGCTTCATTAATCTTACGGATACCTTCCGCAATAGCCGTCTGTACTGCCAAAATCGCTTCCGCTTCACCCTCAGCCTGCTTAATGGCAGTCTGCTTAACCGCTTCCGCCTTTAAAATCGCAGATTCCTTTTCGCCCTCTGCACGCAGTACTGCCGCCTTTTTCTCACCCTCTGCAATCAGAATAGCTTCACGGCGCTCACGCTCTGCTTTCATCTGCTTTTCCATGGCGTTCTGAATTTCTTTAGGCGGAATAATGTTTTTCAGTTCTACACGGTTGATTTTAATGCCCCAGGGATCCGTTGCATCATCTAAGATAGAGCGCATCTTTACATTTACGGTATCGCGCGAGGTTAAAGTTTCATCCAGCTCTAAGTCACCAATGATGTTTCTAAGGGTGGTGGCAGTTAAGTTTTCAATTGCCATCATGGGACGCTCCACACCGTAAGTAAACAGCTTCGGGTCGGTAATCTGAAAATACACAACCGTATCAATCTGCATGGTTACATTATCCTTGGTAATAACCGGCTGCGGCGGAAAATCCACAACCCGTTCTTTTAAATTCACCTTTTTCGCCACGCGGTCAATGAACGGAACCTTAATGTGCAGACCCACATTCCAGGTAGTGCTGTACGCCCCGAACCGTTCAATAATGTACGCATATGCCTGTGGCACAATCTTAATGTTTGCCACAAAAACAATCACAACAATTGCAAGAATAACCAATAAAATTTCCATTCAAAAACCTCCTTACTTTTTAACAACCAACTTAACACCTTCCACGGCAGTAACGGTCACTCTGTCTCCCACAGAAAGCGCCTCTCCCTTTTCAGGCTTTACCTTCCAGTCCACATCATTGACCGACGCCTTCCCGTCACCGTTTTCCAGAATTTCTTTAACGAAGACCGTCTCGCCGATGATGCGGTCCAAATTTGTTTTGGTTTTTTCGGGTGTTACATATTTGAGCGCCGCTTTCCGGAGCAACAACGCACAAACCACCGACACCACCAGAAAAATCAGAATCTGTACCATCGTGCTTGCGCCAAGCAGGTTTGCAATCAATGCCACCAGACTTCCGCCCGCGAACCAGATACACACAAGTGTCGCAGTTGTCGCTTCCAGAAGCACAAACAGCACAATCGCCACAATCCAGAAAATACTGTTTACCATGCTTCACCACTCTCCTTTCTTTTCATTACAGTTTACTGTTCCCCGACAGCTTTTATCGCCTGCACAAATGCTCTCTTGTCTTTTTCGCAAATGCCAAAATTCAGATGTGCCATTTCTTTGTCATACCCACAAAGCATATAGGCATCCCCAAGGCTCTTTTCCAGACAGAAATAGCGGAATGTATCGGTATCCGTTTCATATACAATCGCCACAAAAGGAGAAATAAGCATTCTGTCCAATTCATCCAGCACCACTTTTTCGCCAATATCTGCCATATTCAGCAAAACGCACACATCGGTATCATTAAGCATAAAGAAATCTACTGCAAAATTCTGCTCCGCCCAAAGCTCATATTTTTCGGCAACCACGTCAATGCGGTCAAACACATCCTCTGCATCGGTTGAAAAAGTCTTATCAGTCTCCAAAAGATACGCTGCCACCACATTATCTCTGGCAGGCGTCCATACCTGCTGATCCAGAACGGTCATAATCGATTCCGAATCGTTTAAAATCAATTCTTTAAACACCTCTGTATTTCCAAACAGCAATGTCGGCAGATAATTTTGCTCAAAGCTTAAGCGCGAGCTGTAATGCAGTTTGCTTTTTGTCCCGTCATCTCCCGTAAAATCAATTTCGGGGGCACCGAAATCAAAAATATCCTTTTCTTTTGTAATCAGAACCGTATTGGTATCCCCGTCCCATTGCACATCGCAGTCAAATGCCTCCGAAATGGCACGTACCGGCACTAAAGTTCTGTCATTTACCACCGTTGCAGGCACATCCAGCAAAAATTCTGTACCGTTTACATACATTGCAGGGGTATCCACACGCAAAGTAACCACCGTATCTCCCATAGTGGCGGTGATTTTTTTGGTAGCATCCTCATAGTCAACCGTCGCACCCAAAGCTTCAAAAATAACCCGAAGCGGTACCATGGTGCGATCCTGAATCAGCATGGGCGGTACATCAAACACCAGCACCTCTCCGTTCAGCTTCACGGTAATGGGCGCTTCTGCCTGTACAGAAACTATCGCAGGACAAAGTAAAAACATACAAAGCAGGAAACAAATTAATCTTTTCACGCCAAAATTCCTTTCTGATTAGTATCCAACGTACCAAGGCTCCTCAACTATTGAAGCATTCTAACCCCACGCACAACGAGAAAACCCTTTAATACGGTCGGCTACTAACGTTTTTTTCTTAAGTATACCATAAGGAAAAACAAAACGCAATAGGCAACTGCTCCCATTAAGACGCTTTTTTTGGGGTCCAGAGAGCAAAAACGATGCGAGCCATCAAAAGCACCCGCATCGTTTATAATCATAACGCCTATGAAAGTCTTGTCAGATACTGACAATATACATATACATTCTGAATCTTCTTCGCCTCCACGCCGTCGTCTGCCTGAATCACCGGCTGCGTTTCGGAGGGCGTAATGTACAGCTTAAACACCAAGGCATCTTGCCCGGCACGCATATTGCGAATTCGTTTGTACTCAAAATTTCGTTTTGTGACACCTAAGTAGTCAAAAATCACTGTTTCGATATCTGCATTGCTGAAACAGCGCAGCACATCTTCCTCTTCATGCACTTCTAAAATGTGCTTTGCATCTTCAAAGGACAGATTACGGCATTTAAATTCGCCTTCGTTCAAAACAGACATCATGGAGCTGTTGTCTAACAATAGTAACGGTAAGGATTTCGGATCTTTCATGGGGTAAACCTCCTTCAAATATTTTTTTGTTGTCTATATTATATCTTATGCATCTTTGTTTGTCAATACCTTTTTTTAATTTTTTGCAAGTTTTTTATTACGAACTTGCAAAATTAATAAAATATAAGCTTTTTTAGCTATATAAAAACCGTTTTTCTGCATCACAAGTTATTTTGAATTGCAAAAAAACTGCCCGAAGGCAGTTTTTTGCGAGAATATTATTTTGAACCGGCTTTGGATTGCTCCAATTTTGTCTGACGGCGGTTCTTTACCTCGTCGGGCATAGGCTTGATATCGCCGGCTGCGGTCAACGCCTGACGGGTCAGCAACGGACCGACCAGTTCATAAATCAGCACCGCAAACAAGGTGATGTTCCGAATCAGATTGCCCTGCGCGCCCAATTGCATCGCGGTGGCACACATACCAAGGGCAACACCCGCCTGGGGCAAAAGGGTAATCCCTAAATACTTGCAGATTTCGGGCGAGCATTTGGAAATCTTTGCACTGAAAAAAGTACCAATATATTTACCCAAAGAACGGAACATAATGTAAACCACACCGATAATCACAACAGCCACATCGGTAAACACGCCAAGCTCCAATTCTGCACCGCTGATAACAAAGAACAACGCAAACAAAGGTGAGGTCCACTTGTCTGCCCGTTCCATCATATCATTAGACAGCGGACAGGTATTACAAAATACCGTACCCAGCATCATGCAAACCAAAAGGGATGAAAAACTGATGTGTACCGGACCGATATGGAAATCCAACATAGACAGTGCCGCGGTTAACAGCACAAAGGAAATGGTTACATTCAAACGGTTTGTGTTGGAGTTAAAAAGCTTTTCAAGCTGGGTAAGTATGTAGCCCATAACCGCACCCAGAGTCAGCGAAGCTACAATTTCCACCAAGGGATTTACAATAATGGAAACCATGTCTACAGACCCAACAATTAAGGTTTTTGCGATACCGAACGAAACCGCAAACACAATCAGACCCACCGCATCATCCAACGCAACAATAGGAAGCAACAGATTGGTCAGCGGACCCTTTGCCTTGTACTGACGTACAACCATTAAGGTTGCCGCAGGTGCGGTTGCGGTAGCAATTGCGCCTAAAGTGATTGCCTGCGGAACGGAAATTTTGCCCGGCATGAGCCAAAGCAATCCAATCAAAGCCAGATCCACAAGAAGCGTTGCGGTAAGTGCCTGCAAAATACCGATGGTAAATGCCTGCTTACCGGTTTTTTTCAAATCGGAAAGCCTGAATTCGTTACCAATGGAGAACGCGATAAAGCCCAGCGCCACCTCCGAAATCAGCGAAAGTGCCTCTACCGCTTCATGGGAATCAAACCCAAGTCCCGGAATTCCGCATCTGCCGAGGCAATAAGGGCCAACCAGAACGCCCGCAATCAGATACGCAGTTACCGACGGAAGCTTAAAGGGCTTAAAGGCACGGGTCATCAAAAGCCCTGCCAGTAAAGCAATAGAAATAGATAATAATGTACTGCTCATAAATCCTCCTTAACCAAACTTCTGCATAATAAAAGCCCTGTACACAAACCGGCTGGTACCGCGTGTAACAAGGGGTAGAAGTCGTAAAATTTATTTTCAAACCTTAACTATTATAATGCAACTTTTCGGGTTTGTCAACTGTTTTTTTTCACTTTTTATAAGGGCTTTCATATACTGTTAAAGGGAGGTGATTTTCATGATGCATTGCGGTTGCGGAGCAAGAGTTTCCTGCGGTGCAATTGCCTTTGTGGCAAGCCTGATTTTAGGGATTGTGGCAGCGTTTTTACGTTTAAGCGGTGCACTGGTCATCGGCACAGCCTTTTTCTGGGTCGCTCTGGGCGTTGCCGTGGTTTACCTCGGCATCCTGCTGTTAACATCTGCCTTTTTACAGGGTGCAGGTCCTAGGGGTTGCTCGGTTTGCGGAACCATTCCGCTTGTGCTGGCAGGCATATTGGGTACAGCCTTGACCTCAGCTCTGCTTTTGGCATTCACCTTTGTGGCAACCAGTGTTTTAGGCGCGGTGCTCACAGGGGCATTCATCTTTTTTATCGCATTGATTTTAACCGCTGTCGCCTGCCTGATTCAGTGTATTGCAGGCTGTAACGGGGAGTAATGCCTGATTCATAGACCAAAAGGAGACGGAGGGTTTTTTCCGTCTCCTTTTCTGAAAACTTGACAAAATCTTAACTTCGTTTTATAATGGAAGCGAAATGATTGGAGGTTTTGATTTTGTTTTGTAGATATTGCGGAAAACAAATAGAAGATGATGCTTTGCGTTGCATGCATTGCGGTAAACTGCAATGGGAAAAGGAAACACCGACGCCCGATGCACCGAAGGAAAGCAATGGTTTTATGCAGGCACCGTCTCTTGAAGATGCACCGGTCACCGAAAGTCCGCAGGCAGTAGAGCCTGTTGCGGTGCCACCCACACAACTGCCGAGAGAGAATGACCGCGTATATCCGCCCCGGAACACGCCTCTACATAATGCAGAGGACTTCTCCGCTTCCGTGGAACAGGACGACGATATACCTTCCTTTATACCGTCCGCACAATCCGTCCGTCCGCCCGTTATAGGGTATGTCCCGCCCACAGAAACACCGGCAGAGGACTTACCCACCCGTATTGAAAAGAAAAAGAAAAAGGGTGCAGGCAAAAAGATTGCAGGCGTGCTGAGCGCATTGCTGTTTTTAGTCATTATTATTGTGGTGGGCTGGTCCTTTTCCAACCACAGTCGCTTTGCATTGCAATGGGAGCAGACCGAACGGGATGTGGCAAGTGTTGTATCCGGCAAGTTAGACGGTGAAAAGCTTGATATGAACGACACCGAAACCGACCTCTCCATGGGTAGTGCTTTTGTGGAAAACGAGGATGTGGATTCCCGTTATTACCGCTTAGACAGCTTTGAAAACGTAGGCGAAGCCGAACTGGTCTGCCATTTTGAAAACAAAAAGCTGAGCGGTGCAGAGCTGTTCTCCACAAACCGCGAAGCCTTAATTGACTACATTTGCGACACCTTTGACATCGATCCTGCCGTAATGGAAAACCAGGCACAGCTGGAATACGAGGGAACCTATGTGGTGCTTGTCGCAGAAGACAACGGTGCAAGAGCCATGTTTGCCGACACCACCTACGGCGGCGCTTGCTCAGTGGCATTAGAACCCTACTTTGGAATATAAAAAAATCTGCTTGATTTCTCAAGCAGATTTTTTTATATTCCGAATAAGATAGATAGTCATGCGCAGATGATTGTATGCCAAAGCAAGCTTCGCATGCTTTTTATTCTTCTAAAGCTTGTTGCCATACCTGTTTTAGGTTCGCAACAAACCGTCTTTTACATTTTCTTTAGTGCACACTTATACGGGAATATTTTACATACATCCTCTTCCTTCATGTCGGGAGGCAGTTCAAACAAAAATGCATAATCCGAATGCCCCGTTTCGCTGTCATATGTAATATCCACCTCGGTTACATGAATGTGCAGTGCACTAAGCTTCTCCTCGGCAAACCGCTGAAAATCCTCCTGATTTACGTTGTAAACCGTCAGCTTTTTATGCTTTAAGGTGCGGAAAAACCGCGCATTCATGTGGAACAGGAACTGCACCAAAAGCATAATCACCGTTGCGACAATCCCCATAAAATACATGCCCGAGCCAACTGCCATGCCAATACCTGCCGTACACCAGATGCCTGCCGCAGTCGTTAAGCCTACAATGGTCTGGCGGTGTACGAAAATCATGCCTGCGCCCAAAAAGCCGACACCTGTTACAATACCCTGCGCCATACGGGACGGGTCAAGACGTACATCCACCCCCGCATAAATGGGGTCGGAAAGCATATCCTCAAAGGCATACTTTGAAATAATCATCATAAGTGCCGAAGCTAAGCACACAATACAATGGGTACGAATCCCTGCTTCCTTAGAACGGTTTTTACGCTCAAAGCCGATAGCAATTCCGCAAAAGCAAGCCACCAGCAAGCGAAGAACATAGTGTAAATCATACTGATAGAAAAATTCTGTCATGCAAACAAAACCTCCCTTTTAAATATTTCTCTATAAAAAGGCAATGTCGCCGTTTTCAGGCGACAACCGAATGGCATTTATGTTATCTATAGTATAGCACTTTTTAAAAAATATGTCAAGCAACATAAAAAAGGCTTGACATTTTAAGCGATTCATGCTACAATCTATTTAGATAAACGTCTAAATAGATTGGAAGGATGTGAGAAAATTGGGTATAAATGAGACTTTAAAAGCCATATCTGACCCGGTGCGTCGGGACATATTGCAGATGTTAAAAAACGGCAAAAAATCCGCAGGCGAAATTGCAGAGCGCTTTCAGTTAACCGGTGCAACCGTTTCGTATCATCTGGCAAAGCTTAAAAACGCAGACCTGATTGTAGAACAAAAATACAAAAATTTCATCTATTACGAGTTGAACACCTCAGTATTTGAAGAAGTATTAACCTTTATTTACACGTTAGGAGGGAATAAATCATGAAATGGATAAAATGGAGAACTCTTTTAATAACCTGCCTGGTTTGTCTGTCACCCATCGTACTTGGCATCGCCTTATGGGATGCTCTGCCCGATACCATGGCAATCCACTTCAACTTCTACAATCAGCCCGACAATTTTGCTCCGAAAGCCTTTGTGGTGTTCGTTCTTCCGTTTTTAATGGCCCTTTTGCAAATTATCAGCTGTCTGATTTATGACATCAATGCAAAAAAATATGGAGAACGCAAAAAGTTTGAACGGGTAACCAAGTGGATTGTTCCGCTTCTTACGGTTGTTTTGCAAGCGATTACCCTTGCCTACGGACTTGGAAAAAATATTGATATCCGAAAATGCGTACTGCTGATTCTCGGTATTATGTTTCTTGTAATCGGCAACTATCTGCCCAAGCTGGATTATGTAAAGAACGCCGATATGGACACTGAAAAAGCAAGGAAAATAAACCGTTTTATTGGATTTGAAACGGTGATTTTGGGTATATTAAGCCTTGTAAGTATATTTTTACCACCTGTTTTCTCCATTGTATGGCTGATTTTGCTGATTCCCTATGCCATAATCAGCATTGTCTACGGCATATATGTCGGGCGTGGGAAATAGGGTTGACAGCAAAGTAAAAATTTGGTAAAATAAAGAAAAAACAAAAGGAGGATTTTAAGTTATGGAATTAAAAGGATCTAAAACCGAACAAAATTTAAGAGAAGCATTTGCAGGCGAAAGCCAGGCAAGAAACAAGTATACCTACTTTGCATCGGTTGCAAAAAAGGAAGGCTATCAGCAGATTGCGGCAATTTTTGAACAGACCGCAAACAACGAAAAGGAACACGCAAAATTGTGGTTTAAGGCTTTAGGCGCTTTGGGCGATACTGCACAGAATCTTGAAAGTGCCGCAGAAGGCGAAAACTACGAATGGACCGATATGTATGCGCGTTTTGCAAAAGAAGCGGAAGAAGAAGGCTTTACCGCTCTGGCAGCACAGTTTAAAATGGTTGCAGAAATCGAAAAGACCCACGAAGAACGCTATCGCGCGCTGTTAAACAACGTGGAAATGAAGGCTGTTTTCGAAAAGGCAGAAGAAACCATGTGGGAATGCCGCAACTGCGGTCACCTGGTAATGGGCAAAAAGGCTCCCGAAATCTGTCCCGTTTGCGCACACCCTCAGGCATATTTTGAAGTCAGAAAAGAAAACTACTAATCTGAAAACACAAATCAAAAAAGGACTTGCTCGCAAGTCCTTTTTCTTTATTTTAGAAAGATTTTACGTTTCAAAATAAGCAAAAAAGTGACATTTTTGTTGACAAAATTTTGTTTTTTCAATATAATAAAGACAGGAGGTGCAAAAATGAAACAGATAACACTCACCGATTTATATACCATGCGATACATCACCCAATTGAGTGCAGTCACCAAGGAGCAATGGCGGGACGGATTCAAATGGAGCTTTGGGGACAAAAGAAACGGCAGCGTTTTATTATATGTAAATGCCTGCGAAATTGTGTATACTTTTAACAACAAAATTCTGCTTACCGCAAAGCCCGGTGATTTTATATACATCCCGAGTGATTCAAGATACACATGTACGTTTAAAAACTGTGACACTTCTGCTCCCTATCAGGGTTTAAAAATAGATTTTCTGCTTTATGACATCCACGGTGAGCGTCTCTCGTTTTCGGACAAAATTACAAAGCTGAATGCGTTTTTTACATCAACCACCCTGCATCGGATGGAAGAACTGCACCGTTTGCATAACATGCCCGAAAAGCCAGTCACCTGCGCCTGTGCAAAATTAGAGCTTCTGATTCACGAGATGGCACTTTTGGAAAAGCAACAGGGCAAGGGCGGTCCGCGGTTTAGGGGCATTGTAAAGGGTATTGAGTATATGGAGCGAGACCCTGACCAGGATTTAAGCATTGCTGAAGTTGCCGCCATGTGTCCTGCCAGCACCAGCTGTTTTAACCGCTTGTTTAAAGAATACAGCGGTATGACCCCCATAGAATACCGATACGCCAAAAAAATTGAGCAGGCAAAGGCTTTACTGGCGCTGGATGAAGAAAACGTAAAATCCATCGCATACGCCTTAAAATTTGAGACTCCCTCTTATTTTTGCCGGATGTTCAAGAAAAAGACAGGCATGACCCCGAAAGCCTATCGGGATAGTTTAAAGAAAGAATAGAGAGATGGGTATGCATATACAAAAAGCAAAAGAGCTATATAAACACGCAGAGGAAGTCTTATTTACAAAGAATCTAACCACCTTTGCAGGGCATGACGGAAGCCTGCTTCGCATTTCGGACACCTATTCGGGGGTGTGGCTGGAGCATGCCTATGACCCGGTGGTTTTTGCCTCATTATATCCTGAAAAAAAGGATGTTGCCCTATCCCAGGCACGGATATTTTTGGAAAATCAGACAGCTGACGGACAGCTCCCTGCTCTGGTACGGGATGCAGGGGATGATTGGAATAGCGGCAAAGTATTTGTAAGCTACAAGCATATTCAGGAATGCGTTTCCTTTGCCGAATTATGTTATGAAACTTACCTTTTAACTAAGGACAAAGCATTTCTTGCCGAGGCGTATGCTGCCCTTTGCAAATGGGATGCCTGGCTTTGCCAAAACAGACAGTCCCAAAATTCAGGACTGATTGAAACCCTTTGCGAATGGGACACGGGGCATGATAATGCTTTGCGCCTTAAAGGTGCTCCGCACGATGTGGACGGTTTTTCGGCCGAACATCCCTTTTTACCATTGCTTTCGCCCGACATGAACGCGGTGTTTTACGGTGACCGTATTGCCCTTTCCAAAATGGCAGATTTGCTTGGGAAGCCCAAGGAAAGCAAGGCGTGGGCTGACAAGGCAAAGACGGTAAAGGAAAAAATGTTTTCTCTGCTGTATGACGAGAAAGACCAGTTCTTCTATGACCTGGACAAAAACGGAAATTTCCGCAAATTCAAAAGCATCGGAATCACCAATGTATTCCAGGAGCATCTTTTATCGCAGGAACAGTTTGACGAAATTTATAACCGCTATTTCACAGACGAAAAAGAGTTTAAAACCAAAATTCCGTTCCCTGCCCTTTCGGTAAGTGACCCAAACTTTATACAGAATATGACGGGGAATTCCTGGAATTTCTATGCAGAGGCGTTGGTTGCGCTCCGTGCCGCACGATGGATGCCCCATTACGGAAAACAAGCCGACTATGAGAATTTATTAAAGGTATGGATTGAGGCATACACCGCATCCGACTTACCTTTTGGGCAGGAATTCCACCCCTTGACAGGTGCCCCGTCCGACAGTTCGCCCAACTATTCGTCTGCAATGCTGTTTTTCATCCGCGCGATGCGTGAACTGAAATATGTGTGAACAAAATGATACCAAATGCGGAAGATTTGCTAAAGACATATAAAAAAAGTGTGCTATACTATACATAGACGTATATTTCATTTAAGTTTAAGGGGGAAACTTCATGAAAATCAGCGTTTCGAATGACAACGAAGCAATCCGTTATGCAAAAGATGAGCTTAAAAAATACATTAAATTAATGGGATGCAGCGAAGCGAATGCAGATATCACATTAAAACTGCTTGAAAATCCCGATGTAGAGGATGTATTTTTCGATGACCTTTTTGATATTAACATTCAAAACGGTAAAGGGTATATTGCAGGCAGTAACCCCCGAAGCGTGCTTTTTGGTGTGTACGAATATTTAAAATCCTGCGGTTGCCGTTTCATCCGTCCCGGTAAAGACGGCGATTTTATTCCGCAATTTGATATTTTAAAGCACACTTTTACCTGCACGAAAAAAGCAGAATTAAAAATTCGCTGTCAAATGATTGAAGGTGCCATCTCGGTAGAACATACGCTGGATTCTATAGACTTTATGGCGAAAAATTATTATAATTCCTTTTACATTCAATTTGTGCATCCTTACTCTTTTTACCGGCGGTGGTACGAACATCAGTACAGCAAAACCAAGCAACCCGAAAATGTTTCTTATGCCGAAATGGAAGAATTTACAGACCGCATTGAATGTGCAGTTAAACAAAGAGGACTACTTTTGCACAATTTAGGGCACGGTTATTTGTTTGAGCCTTTCGGCATCCGCCATTATGGTGTACAAAACAACCTTTCTCTTCCCGAGGAGGTCAAACAATATGTAGCGTTGGTAGACGGAAAGCGTGACATACACGGCGGTTCCATCAACTACACCCAGCTTTGTAACTCTAATCCCAAAGTTCGTAAAATATTAGTTGACTATATGGTTCAGTTTTTAAAGGAACGCCCGCGTACCGATGTTTTGCGTGTGCTTTTAGCAGACGGTGTCAACAACCAATGTGAATGCGACGAATGCAGAAAGCTTACGCCCTCGGACTATTTTGTTATGTTTATGAATGAATTAGACGAAGCGTTTACCAAAGAAGGCATACAAACAAAAATCTTTTTCTCCCTTTATGTAGACATTTTGTGGCCGCCTGTTCGGGAATATATTAAAAACAGCAACAGATTTTTTGCAAATGTTGCTTTTACAAAAAGCAAAGACAAACCCTCTGCCGAGAAAATTCCTGCTTTCGAACTGAATAAATACAATCCGTTCCGTGGCGGGACAGTAACGTCACTTGATTATATGGATGCCTGGAAGCCGTATTACAAGGGTTTGTTTTCAACCACTTCATACTGTATGTACGCAAGTCATTTTTACGACCCGGGACTTTTTGAACTTTCGGAGAACTTTGCATCGGATGTGCCGGAAATGAAAAAATTAAATCTGGTTGGTGTTACTTCCTGCCAGACCATGCGCTATGGGTTCCCTACAGCACTTCCCAATGCAACAATGGGTGCCGTAACCTTTGACAACAATTTTGACTTTGAAGGCTTTACCGATGCATATTTTGAGGGTGCCTACGGTAAAGACTGGCAAAAAGCAAAGGCTTATTTAAAAGAAATTACAAAGCGTTTTTCTCCGTCTTCGCTGAAAATTGACGAAGATGTAGTGCTTCAGGACACAGATCCCGAAACGGATGCGCCCATTGTCAAAAAAAGCTATGTTGGAAACCCCGAGGTGCAAAAAAACTTAAAGAGCATTTCCTCTTTTGTAGACAGCTTTATGCCAACCGTTGAAAACCGTTTGAATGAACAAAATCCCTGCCACAAGCTTTCGTGGGAATATTTAAAATACCACGGTGAATTCTGCAAGCGATATGCCCAAATTTTCTATAATTTCTCTGAAAAAGATGTGGAAACTGCATACATCAATGTAGAAAATATGATGCAATGGCTTTCCGAAACAGAAGACATTTTTGGCAGACATTTTGATATGTTCCTGCTCAATCACCGCATTCTGCGTATCACCATTATCCGTATGCGACGGAAATTGGGACTCCCTGATACAATTGAATTAAAGAAATAAAAAAATGCTGAACGGAAATCCGTTCAGCATTTTTATTAGTAGATACTGTTTATGCCGTTATAAAGTGTGTCGGAGGGCTGATAGATTTTGTTGCCGATGATTACGATATCATCCGGCACAAAGGTAACCTTTTGGCCCAGACCCTCAGATACGGCACGGACGGGAACAAGTGTTCTTCCGTTTTCTTCGTATGCAGGGGCATCTAAGGTATAGGGCGCACCGTTAATCAGCATTTGGTCGCTTCCGATTTGCAACGCGATGGTATTTTCACCCATGGTAATGGTAATGGCACGGGTTGCATCGTCATAGCCGACCGTTGCCCCGAGTGCTTCTGCGATAAAGCGGATGGGCACCATAGTGCGGTCATTTAAAAGCTTGGGCATAACATCGGGATTGCTTTCGTCCACCGAAACCTTTTTGCCGTAGGTCAGCGCTTTGTTGTTGTCAAGCTTTAAGATGAGGGCATCACGCAGGGTAATGGCACTGTCGTCCGCAATTGCTGCTGCAGAGGCACGGACTAAACCGCCGTATTCGGTATCAATGGTCACGTTGATTGTATCGCCTGCTTTGGCTGTAACTCTGCCAAGCTTAATCCAGCCGCGCGCACCGGAGGTGTCTACCGTTTTGTCCACCTTCTGTCCGTTGTGCTCATACCAGATATGCACGCCTGTACCCGACTTGGGATGACCCACATTATAGTACAAAACATCGTACTCGGCATCCTTTTCGGCGGTCATGGTGTAGGTTGCACTTGCGGTTTCGTCGTTAAATTCGTTGGCATACTGGGTTTTTAAGCCATTGTAGCCGGGCTGACTGCTCTTTTTCCAGGGGCCTTCCAGCACTGCGTTTACCACAGGGTCTTTCGGTTCGCCGTTATAGGATGCAATTTCGCCGAAGGATACGTCGGACACATCCATGGAATACCGTCTTGCAGGCTCGGTTTCCCAGCCGGTGGTGCAATAGAAATTCGGGTCGTCGATAAGAATCCACTGGTCCTTGGTTGCTTCGGAAATGAACTCGATATAAAGCTCGTTATCGGTTACTTCAATATTTTCAAAGGAAAGCTTTACCATTTTATCGGATGCCGGGATGTCCTTTTCCAAAACGGTTTCACCGTTGAAGCCGGAAAGACGAACCTTTGCGG
Organism: Clostridia bacterium; assembly: GCA_017410375.1. Taxonomy (NCBI): domain Bacteria; kingdom Bacillati; phylum Bacillota; class Clostridia; species Clostridia bacterium. The sequence continues at coordinate 49,835 of JAFQQW010000061.1, forward strand.
TTTTCTGTCCGCCCGAGGACATGGCATACACATCAAAGTTATAATTGCCGTTTGCAATATAGTAAAGGCGCTGGGCGGTGGTTACATTATAATCCTTGTCCGAGCGGTGTGCCAGAACATTGTTGCCTCCAACCGCATGGTCGCTGTATTCTACCGTGCTTGCTTCCGCGTCGCCGATTTCCATCCAGCAAACGGGGTCCTGCGGGTCGGTGCCCTGACCGAAGTCGGGATTCTGATTGAATTCAAATTCATAACCACTGATTAAGTTGATGTTTTTCATGGGTGCCGCAAAGAAGCGGAAATAGTCCCAGGTTACATCTGCGGGGAATTTGGATTTGTCAATCTCGATGGTGTTGGACAGGTCTAAGTTTGCAAGACCTGTAATCCACACATTCTGCTGTGCGTTGTGGAACACGATATCGTCACGGGTTTTGTGCTGAATCAGCTTGCCGTTTAAGTACCAGTTGATTTCATTGGGCAGCCATTCATAGGCAAACACAAATTCCTGCGAGGTTAAATAGTCGCGTACCGGCTGGAACGCAAAGCTTTTGTGTTCACCGATTTTCTGTACAGCATTACAGGTAATATCGTAAGGCATATCCGAATCGATTTCATAGCCGTCCAGTTCATACACCAGGTTGTTTTTGGGATAAACCACGCCATCACCTTTTCTGCCCATAGACCAGAAAGAGGAGTGTACACCGCCTGTTTCGGAAAACAGTCTGCAGGTGATTTCATAATAGCCGTAGCCGAAAAGGTCTTTGGAGATGATACCACCGCCCGTAATCATTTCTTTGCCGTCAATGGTATCAAAATAAATGTTTTGTACAAGCTTGCCGTCTTTAATTTCCACATTTTCGGGACGATTCATACCGCCAAGTCTTTCACCTGTACGGTAGTTCCATACGTTTTCGTTTAATTTGTCCCCTTCAAACTCGTCTGCAAAAACCAAAACATAGTTTTCGTTGGGTACGTTGGCATAAACGGACGGGTCAACGGTTGCGGGGTCAATTACAATTTTTTCACCGCGGACAACCGTTTCGGGTTCTTCGGGCTGTTCGGGTTTCTGCGTTTCGGCAGGCTTGGATTCGGGCAGAACAACGGGCGTACCGTCTGAGGGTACAAGCTTTGCCGCGCCCAAACGGTAGTTAGGCTTAACGGTACCGCTCAGATAGCTTTCTGTTCCGTCAAATTCGTAAATACCGAGTGAGGTCCAGCCGGTTTCGCCTGTTTTTAAATTAAGGGTTGCAATGGGGGCTGTTTGTCCGTTCTGGGTAAACAGAATTTCCATGGCATCGGTGCTTTTTTCATGCACGCACTTCCAGAAAAACAGCTCATATTTTCCGGGTGTGGGCACTTTTAAGTCAATTTTAAAGGTTGCTTTGCCGTCAGAGCTCCAGATGTGTGCCTCTCCGTCATAATTCGGAACGGCTTTGGATTTGCCCCAGGTTCCGGTGGTTTCGGAAACCGGGAAAATCAGTTCTGCATCTTCTGCCAGCACGGGCAGAGCGATTGTGGATGCACAAAGCATAATCGCAAGACACAAGCAAAGTAATTTTTTCATATATATTTCCCTCCTGCTTTTTGCATTTTCCGAAAAAATGCATTCTTTCAACTACAGAATAGCACTTTTCTTAGAAAAAATCTACTTTTTTCTTTGCAATCCATTCCGTTTTTTTGCAAAAGTTAGCGTGGTATGTGAAACAGAGCGTGCATTTTTACCAAAAAATCAAGTAAAAGTCATCTAAGCGCTTCGCACGGCATGGCGGAAGGAGCAAGCCCCTTCCCTGCACGAAACCCTCTATCCTATATTACGGCGCTATACATATCATCCGCTCAAGCCAGAGATTCTTCGCTTTGCTCAGAATGACGCGAGCAAAGTGCTCTTCCCGTAAAAAGTTATCTGCGTGCTTCGTGGGCATGGCGGAAGGAGCAAGCCCCTTCCCTACACGAAAACTTCTATCCTATATTACGGTGCTATACATATCATCCGCTCAAGCCAGAGATTCTTCGCTTTGCTCAGAATGACAAGCATAATTTCAACTTGCGGTTAAGCGACTTTTTTGACGGTCTAAAAGAAAACAACAACGCATTTTACGTTGTTGTTTTCTTTACAGTCTCTTTTATTTTGTTATTCTTTAACCTCTCCAACAACTAAGAAGTTACCGAAATAGAATTCGTTCTTGTCGTATTCGGCTTTGTTCGCCTGGTAGTCACTCATGGAGGTTTTATTGGGTTTTTCGCTGTCAAGTTCAAAGGTTACGGTATGCTCGCCATAGGGCAAGGTAGGCGTAAAGATGTACTGATGACGAAGCTTAGAGCTGTGCGGTGTGTGACGGTTTAAGGTAATGGGTGCGTTGTCATCTATAGTCACTTTGAGCTGACCTGCATAGGTCCCGCCTAAGTCAAACACACCGATGGAGGTACCGGTAAAGGTTACGGTTACCTTTGCGCCCGGCTGTTTTGTACCAATCATTTTGGGGAAGATTTTCTGGAAGGTGGTCATGTAACCGCCGGTATAGGGATACGAGGGGTCATAGCCTGTGCCGTTTGCGGTGTATTCTGTCCACTCGCCTTCAAATTTTCCGATGTTGTAGTCATACATTTTTGCATTTTCCCAGTTATCTGCATGTAAGGGGGATTTTAATTCATGATTACGGGTAGAACCGCTGTTGGTATGCTTATCCATGGTGGCAATGGCACGGGCAACTGCACCTGCGTACAAAATAGAGCCGTCCATGGTGGGATGGGTGCCGTCCGAAGAGAAGTGGATTTTTCCAGGCTCCGCACTACCGCTTAAGGTTATCTGACCTGCATCATAGTATTCTGCAATCTGGTATGCAAAGCTTACAGAGGGTACGCCATAGTGTTCGGCAACATTTTCATAGCCACGCTCGTAAGTGGGAACTCTGCCCAGGCTGTAATTGGGAATATTGCCTGCGGTTGCCGTGTAAACCAAAATAATATCGGTGCTGTTATCCTGCGCCCAGATTTTACGGATGATACCTTCCATATTCTGTTCCGTACCGCCGTTTACCGCATATTCCACAAACACCAGATCGGGGTTGTGAGCTAAAATTTCACGGTCTGTACGGCATGCTGCAAGGTCTGCGCCTGTTCCGCTCAAAGAGGTGTCTATCTCTACAACGTTTGCTTTGGGGTACTGGGCACGAATCCAGTCTAAGGTTTTGCCTCTCCAGCCGTCCTGCTGGGTGATGCTGCCGCCTAAGAAGCCGACTACAACCGTTTCGCCGTTTCTTAATTTGTTGATGGTATTCACCATTCCGTTGCGTTCTTTAAATTCGTTGGGATTGAAATAGTCTAATTTATAATCGTTTTCGCCAACCGTTCCGCTGTAGCCCGAAAGGTCTTCGTCTACCACAGCAAAATCTAAAATTTCGCCGCCAAAGCCCTGTACGGCACTGTCTATCAAATCTTTGTCTACATCCGCATCAAATTCCAAATCCGAAATGATGATTAAACCTCTCGAATCCCAGAACACCTTTTTGCCCATGGCTTCCACCATAGCACGAAGCGGGATGAAGGTACGGTCATTATAGGTATTTGCAGGGGTATCCAGCACAACGGTTTTGCCGTTTACTTTCATTTCTGCCTGACCTAAAACCAAAGAGAGGTCACGATTGCCTGCCTTTACAGTAACCGCCTGGGTTGCATCGTCCCAGCCTACGGTTGCGCCAAAGCTTTCGGCAATAAAGCGGACGGGAACTAAAGTTCTGTCGTTTTCGGTAAAGGGAACCACTGCGTCATTGGTTGTATCTACTTTTGTTTCTTTGCCCATTACATAAGCCTTGGGATTGCCCAAATAGAGCATAACAGCCTTGCCAAGCTTATTTGTGGGCACATTGATTTCGATTTTTTTGCCGCCAGTCATTACATATTCAATCTCCTTTGCAGACGGGCCCACAAAATTGGGGTCGTTGGTAATTGCAAAGCCTTCGCATCTTGCATAAAAGGCAGAGGCATCAATCATGGAAAAAGTGTGTGTGCCTGCTTCCAGCGAAATTTCTCCCAATTTTTGCCAATTCCAGCCGGATTTGCCGTGGGTACCGCCCTTTTCAGGCATTTCGGTTTCGTCTATTGCCACCGCAAAGAAACGGATGCCGGGACGGTCATTGGGGAAGTCCAGTCCGCGTGCCCAAACAGAATAGGTACCACCCTGCTTGACTTCAAATTCGGCTTTAGCAGGCTGTGCAGAGTCGGGTGCATTGTCGGTTTTGCCGTAGAAAATGGGCAAAATCGAACCGTTCGCAGGATCTGTAATTTTCCATGTACCCAAATTCTCCGAAAAATCTTCCACCTTTAAGAATACAGCTTCTTTGTCTGCCGCGAGCTTGTACTCGGTTTCGGTCGGCTTGGGTGTAGGAGCTGGTGTGGGTGTGGTCGGAGCAGGTGTTGTGCCTGCTTTTGCAGGCGAAAGGGTAATGTCGTAGCTGTAGTTTTTATCTTCGGTGTTGTCCATATCCATTTTAAAACCCTCGGGCACTTTAAAGTCGATGGCGGTCATTCCGTTTCTGACATCACTTTTTAACACAACAACATCCTTAAAGAGTACTTCTTTGGAAAAATCTTCTGTGCCATTGTAGGTGACAACACCATTGAGCAAACAGCCTGCCAGCTGATTGGCTTCTGTTACTTCAAAGGGGAAGTTGTCGGTTTTGACCACCCAACGCTTGTTGCCTGCGCTGCCGGTGTTGTTGACCGTGATTTTAAACGGTTCAAAGTCGGTTGCGTCTGCTGCAAAAACGGGCAGAAAGCTCAGCACCATGCAAAGCACCAGACAGATTGCGATAACTTTTTTCATAGTATCCCTCTTTCTTTATGAATTTAAATTTATTATACACTTTTTGCATTTGGATGTCAACAAAAAAAGAGACCGCAGTCTCTTTTTTAAAATAATTTCTTAATTTTTAAGAATATGCCGACTATAGCAGTGGCTACGACCGATATCACAACAGGAATCCAGAGGGGTGCACCCATGATATGGGTAACATTCATGCCGTAGATACTGGCAATCATGGTGGGCACAGTGAGTAAAATGGACAAAGAGGTTAAGGTTTTCATAACCATATTCAAGTTGTTGGAAATAATGGAAGAAAAGGCGTCCATAGTACGGGACAGAATGCTGGAATAGATTTCGCAGGTTTCAATCCCCTGACGCACTTCGATGAGTACATCCTCCATTAAGTCCTGGTCTTCCTCGTACATTTTAATCAGTCTGCCACGCATGAGCTTTTGCAATGTGACCTGATTGGATTTTAAGGATGTGGAAAAGTAAACCAAGGATTTTTCCAAGTCCAGAAGCTGAATCAGCTCTGCGTTTTTCATGGAAGCGCGTAATTTTTTCTCCACATGGGTTAAGATTTTGTCCATCTGCTTTAAGTATTGCAGGTAGCGGTTTGCCACGGTATAGAAAAGATTCATGGCAAACTGGGTTTTGTGTTCGGTTTTGTAGTTTTTTGCCGAGCTGTTGGCAAATTCGCGGATAATGGTATTTTCGCGCAGGCAGACAGTCACCACATTTTCCTTGGTGAAAATCATGCCAAACGGCATGGTGGAATAAATAACCGCTTCATCCTCGCGCTCAACACGCGGAATGTCGATTAATACCATGGTTACACCCTCGTCGCTTTCCACACGGGACGATTCTTCTTCGTCCAATGCGGCACGCAGGAAATCGTCTTCAATTTTTAATTCTTCTTCCAAAAAATCAATTTCCTGTTCGGTGGGGTCTACCACGCTTACCCAACAGCCGGGTACTCGCTCGTCTAACTGCATGAGCTTGTTGTCTTCGGTCTGATAGTAGTTAATCATGAAAAAAACCTCCTTTTTCAAAGAGGCAAATCAATTATATAAAATAGTTGATATTGCCCTGCATGCAGGGCAAACAAACACAGTGCTACCCTGTCGCATTAAATTTTTAACTTTAAATTAGGGTACGGGTCCGCACTCATGTTTTCAACTCCTTTTTTGTTTTTATTTATTTAACCAATGTCAAAGGTGCATTGGTAAAAATCTCTTTTGCATTCTTTGCAAAGTCTGCAACCGTTAAATCACGGCTGCGCGAAAGTGTTTTGGGACAACCAAAGCGAATTTCGTACATAAACACACCATTATAGTTTATGGTTTGCAACGCACTTAAAACCTTTTCCCAATTGATATTCCCTTCACCCGGCAACCAATGTCTTTCATCTATAAAATCAAAATCAGACACGTGCAAGGTGATAATTTTATCTCCCAATGCCAAAATAGCATCTTCGGGTTTTTCAACCGTAATGTGGTTGGTGTCAAAGCAAATTTTAATGCGATCGTCCTCCGCGGTTAAAAATTGCATTTCTGCAATGGAATTGCCAAGACAAGTACGAGGCAAATCTTCCACACAAATTTCTGCACCGTTTTTTCCACATATATCTGCAAGAAAAGAGAGCGACTGTCTTGCATACAGCAATCTTTCTGTACGGTCGGCATCTGAAACCGGCTCCAAACAAGGATGTACCACAAATTTGGTTACACCAATTTCCGCACCTTTACAAATGATTTCATTAAAATGTGCAAGTGTTTTCTCACGGAAATCCTTATCGCAGGAAGCAATATCACAACTCGATACAAAAGGCAGATGCAAAGACCAAAGGTTTACACCGTATTTTTGGGCAAAAGAATATATCTTTTGATAATCAAAACAATCATATTCCGTTTCGGAAATTTCCATATCCAAAACATTGTTTTGGGCATAATCCCGGAACAACGAATCGTTAAGCTCCTTGCCGCAGGAAGAAAGACCAACACGATACATAGCTATTTCTTCTTTCTTTTCTTGTTTACACCAAACAGTATACTCCTCTTTTTAAAAAAATGCAAGCTTTTTTTCTTGACTTTCCCCATTTTTACTATATAATATAGGTATGAAGATTAAAATGATTGTTTTAGGCAAGCTGAAAGAAAAATATTTAAAGGACGGAATCGGGGAATATGTAAAGCGTATGTCCCGTTTTTGCGATACCGAAATCATTGAATTAAACGATGAAAAAATTCCCGACAACCCTTCGCAGAGCGAGGAAAAAACGGTGCTTGCAAAGGAAGCGGAGCGCATCAAAAAGCACATCGGACAAAAAGATTATGTTATCTCCCTTTGTGTGGAGGGCAAACAGCTTACTTCCGAGGAGCTGGCATCTAAAATGTCCGACATCTCCCTTTCGGGGTACAGCACGGTGGATTTTATCATTGGCGGCTCTCTGGGACTTGACCCTGAAATCAAACAACTTTCGCATTTAAAGCTCAGCTTTTCTAAATTCACATTCCCCCATCAGCTGATGCGGTTGATTCTGACAGAACAGCTTTATCGGGCGTTTAAAATCAATAATAACGAAACCTATCACAAATAAAACCAACAAAAAGACAACTTTTTGTTGGTTTTGTTTTATGTGAAAATCCCTGTGCGCCCTTTTAAAAACAACAAGCTTTAAATTTTTCTCCAAAATGGAATGAAACCTACAAAAATCCATGTAAAAAGAGTTTTTTTACTGATATAATGAAGAAAAGGAGGATTTATATATGAAAAAGTTACTTTCTGTTTTGCTTGCTTTATCTCTTTTGGCAAGCCTGATGCCTATGACGGCTTTCGCAGCTGACGAAATCGTTTTTAAGGCAGACAAGACCTACATTGTATTAGGTCCTGACGGATTTACAAGCTACGGCGCGTTTAAATCCGTTGAAGACGGTACCACCGGCTATAAAATCATCACCGGCGGTATTGACAAAGACATCAACACAAAAGACACCGCAGACATTAAAATTTGTCTGCCCAAGGACGGTGTGTACAAGATTTATGCGCTGTCTAAAGACTTTACCACCAACCCCGGCATTCGTTTTTACGATATCCGTGTGGGTGACACAAAGACGTTTCGCACCGGTAACCACGGCAAGCAGGGGTATTTCTGGCAAAGCTCGGACGCCTTTTCCTGCTACGGCGGTGAAATGCCCTTGTCTGTGATAGACGCATCGGGCAACTATGCAAGATGTGCGGCAATTGTCATCACAGACGATTTAAGTTTTAATCCCTCTTCCGCGCCCGAGGCTGTAAAAAAGATGATTGCAGAGCGTCAGTACAAAGAAGGCGATTTAACCTACTCTGCCGTTACTTTAGAGGGCAGACCTGATTCGGAAATCGCAATCAACTTAAACGGTCAGTGGATGACCTTTGATGTAGACCCTGTTTTGATGAACGACAGAACCATGGTGCCCTTCCGTGCGATTTTTGAGGCTCTTGGTTGTACCGTTTCCTGGGATGATGAAAACCAGGTTGCAAAGGGACAGAGAAACGGCGTTATCATTGAGCTTCCCATCGGCTACACCACCGCAAAGGTTGGGGACATGAGCTACACCTTAGACCAGCCTGCAGTATTAAAGGATAGCAGAACACTCGTTCCGCTCCGCTTTGTATCGGAAGCTTTGGGGGCACAGGTTAAATGGGACGATCCTACACAAACCGTAAGCATTTTAGCGCCCATCCCGGACGAAATGGTGCTGTTCGGCCAAAAGTCCTACAGCGATGTGGGTACCTGGAGTGTGGACACCGCCGCCGGCGTGGACACCCTGATGGGTGAAGCGATGATTGGTACGCAGCCCGGTTCCGGCTCTAAATTAGAGGATGCGGACACCACAAACAACAAGCCTGCAATTGCAAACTTCTCGTTAAGTCAGGGCGGTACATACAGAGTATGGGTAAGCTCCCGCGACTTTGCCACCAATCAGCAGGGCGACCGTTTCTTCCAGGTTTCTTTTAACGACCAACCCATGATGGAACACAAGTACGGCACCCACGGCGGTACAGGCTATGCCTGGGCATCAGGCGGTACGGTTGAACTGCCTGCAGGGGAAAACACCCTTTATGTGCATGACACCTCCGGCTTCTTTGCAAGATTTGACGGTATTTTACTTTCTAAGGATTTAGAGTATGTTCCTTCCAGCAACTATGCGGATTTAAGCAAGCTGGTGCTCCCCTATGACAACACACCGTCTCTGCCCAGAAGCTTCCCGCTTTATGCCAACGAGCAGAGCGACCCGACCGAATCTTATTCCATTGAAAGCGAACAGAATAAGGTTGTATTTTATAAAGTTCCCACCTCTAAAGGGCAGGTTATTCAAAACGAAATTTACGCAAAAGAGGACGGCGCTTGGGTGAAAACCAAAAACCGTAACGAAGATTTAGGCTATATGGTTATGCAGGCGGACAAAGCAAGCTACAGTGTAGCAGAAGGCAAATTCGGCTTAAACTACAGCTATACCATAAACGGCAAGAGCTACGGAAGCTTGTCCTCCAATCCGTATTTGGCAGGTATTCCGCATCACTTTATTCCCACCGATTACACCGTAAACGGCAACAGCGTGACCTTGCTTTCTTCAAACGAAGCAGGTACACTTTCTGCTACCTGGTCTTTCGATGACAATCCGTATCCGCTGGTTTCCATCGATTTCACACCTGCAAAAGACGGCGTATATTCTGTTGTGGCATGGGAAGGCAAGGGCTTTACCGCAGAGCAGTTTGAATATGCCTTAGCACCCTTTAGAATTCAGTACAAGCGTGTACCCGAAGAGCCGCAGCTGATGACCGAAATGTATCTGTTTACCCCCATGGGTACTTATACACTTTATGAAAACAATGAATACAGCGCAAAACCTGTTACCAAAGGTGTTGTGCTTGACCCGAGCTGGATTCCCAAGCGCTGGGTATACAAGGATAACAATCTGTTTGGTATTTCCATGAAAACGGTAGACCTTGCCCATCGTGGCACGGTGTTTGCGCCCGTCCTGGGTGCGGAAGAATCGGTTATGCCTGCAGGCGTGCCTTACAATGTAAGAGTACGCATGGTATCCGATGTGGCAAGCTGGTCGGACAACTACCACAACACCGTAACCAACCTCTTTGATGTAAACGACTACAGAAAGAATTACGAAAATTCTTTAAACGAAGCCATTTTTAACACCAGAAGCTTAATGCTGGACGACAAGTACGGCGGATGGGATCAATATGACAAGGCACATTACAACATGGAGGGCATGAATGTAACCTCTGTGGCAAACTCCATGGCGGCTTTGCAGGCATATCTGTTGTCCGAGGACGAGGAAATGCTGGAAAAACGTGCCATCCCGACCCTTGCCAACACATTAACCCGCGGTCATATTCACTTTAACAGAACCGGTGTTGCAGGCGGTGGCGGCTACTGGCAGCCCAAAACCGAGCCGGATCCCATTGGCGAACCCGTTTCCGGTTTTAACGCAAACGTAATCGGCGGTATGTATGAAATGACCCATGGCGGTGTGCCCTATCTTTTAAATTACGGTCTGCAGAAAGGTAAAACCGAGGTTACAAATTCCTACGGCTCTATCGCCTCTTTCTCCAACGACCTTTCCATGTACAAGTATACCGGTGACAAAAAATATTTGGATACTGCCATTGAAAAGGCAGACAAATACTTAGAAAACACCGTTTATGCAGAAAGCACACAGCAACCCGAGTTCAGTCTGTTCATTTACATTTCTTACTATCCGAACTTAGCTTCTTTGGTAGACATTTATGAGGTAACCGGTGACAAGAAATACTTGGATGCGGCAGAATATGTAGCAGAATGGATGACCACCGGTTTATGGGTACCCGGTGTGGACGGCGAAAAGAAACACGCCCCCATCCTGGCGAACGATTTAAGCCAGTTGCAGAAGAATTTCCATTACGGCTCCGAAACCCACGAGCATTTCTGGTGGGCAGGGGATACACAGCTTCGTGCAGGCCGTGAAACCTTAACCGACACCGCGCACAACAACGACATCATCACAAGCCGTACCCGTGAGGTTGAGGGCTGGATTCCGTCCCGTGCAGGGCTTGGTGTAGAGCAGGCATCCACCTTCGGCAACGGCTCGAACATTGTCATGCAGTCGTTTGTAGGCGATTTTATGAAGCTTGCGGCATACACAGACAATGAATTCCTGGCAACCGCTGCAAGAAATGCCATTATCGGCCGTTTCAGAAGCTATGACGGCTACTACAGAAACGCATACATTACCTATCAGCAGGAAAGCAACTATCCGATAGACGGCCCCGATTACACAGGTATCTACTGGCATCATATTCCGCCTTTCCTGGCAATGCTGGAAGATTTCATCATTAACCAGACCTTTGCATGGTCGGGCAGAAACATTTCGTTCCCGTCACTCCGTCAGCAGGGTTATGCATACTTTAACTCCAACCAGTACGGTCATGAAGCAGGCAAGTTCTATGATGAGGATAACATGTGGGCATGGCTGGCTGAGGACACCGTACATCCCGATTCCATTCAGGTTGACTGGATGGCAGCAAGAAAAGACGGTGTGGCAGGTATTGCGTTCATGAACGAGGACGAAGTGGCAACCACCACAACCATCACTTTAGGCGAAAAATTCGGTGCAGACAAGAATTATACCGGCACTGCAACCCTTTATGACAAGAGCGGTAAAATCGGTACAGTTGATGTTAAGGATGGCAAATTTACATTAACCATTCCTGCAAAATCGTTGCAGGCAGTTAAATTAAACATTGCATCCGTTAAAGCACCTGCGTATGCAGGCATGGACTACAGCAAGACCAGTGCGGAAATCGGCGGTACGATTTCGGAACACAAGAGCGGTAAGGGCTATACCCTGCAGATGGCAGAAGACAGCTACTTTGCTTATGTATATACCACCTACAAGCCTGCCGACATCAAGAGTGCAACCTTAACCTATACCGTAGACGGCAAAAAACAGACCGAAACCGCTTCTGTATATCCCTTTGAATTTATTGTAAAGGTTGACAATCCCGATGCGGTATTTGAATACACCCTTTCGGCAGAGGCGACAAGCGGCGGTACATTGGATTTAGGCAGCGGCAAGCTGATGACTGCGAAAAAATCCGAGGCGCTCGGCATTAAGTACGAGCCTGCAGAAAGCACCTCCGGAACAGGCTCGGTCGCTGCAGAAGCATTAAAGTTTGAACCAACCGACATTAAGCTGGATTTCCAGGGGTCGGCACAAAATGTATTCCGCTTTATTGTGATTCAGGATTCCCTGCCCTTTGAACCGACCGCAGAGAATGTGGTTGGATTAAAGCTTACCGGCACCATCAACAAGGGTGGCGAAAAAATTGAGTACGCAGGCAACATCCAGAGCATTGAATTCCGCGACGGCGGAAAGTGTGTGCTTGTGGCAGGTGCAGGCAATGTGGGCACGGCAGGATTTGGCTCTCCCACTGAGGGCGGCTATTCCTGGGAAAAACTCACCATTCATCCGATTGACTAAGCTTTTAAAGGACTGCGTATGTACGCAGTCCTTTTTTAAAAGTTGTTGACTTTTTCATAAAGGTTTGCTATGATTTAAAAAGAGAGGAGAGGGTTTTTATGGTAAATTACAAGGATTTTGCAAAGACGGAGGATGTGGCATATAACATCCACACCGCTCTTTTATACTGCAAGGAAAAGGGCGAGGACGGTCTTGTTTTTGATAAGGGTGAATACCACATTTTTGCAGAGCGGGCATCTGAGGGCGTGTATGCCATGTCCAACCATTCGGATGCAGGCTTTAAGCGGTGCTGTTTTTTGTTGGAGGGTTTTGAAAACTTTACAATAGACGGCAACGGCAGTGATTTTATCTTTGAGGAAATTTTGACCCCTGTTATCATCAGCAACAGCAAAAATGTAACTGTTAAAGGGTTTTCGTTTACCGCAAAGGAAGATTTGGCAGGGCAGTTTGATGTGGTACGTGCAGGCGACGGCTGGATGGACATCAAAACCACCCACGGCACGATTTATACCCATGGCGGCGATTTATATGCAGGGCAATTCAAAGGAGAAACCAAAAAGCTCCGGTACTTTGACATTCACGACAGCCAGGGGCGGATTATAGATGGACCCAGCGAACATTTCTTTGCGGCACATGACAGCGACAACCGCATGGTTTTCAAGGCGCTTGAGGACGGTACTTATCATGCAGAGTGTCTGCCTGCACCCGTTTATGAGGGGCAGAAGCTTGTAATGGGTGCCGGAACAAGAAGGGCAGCAACCATTTTTGTAAACGCCTCTGAAAATACGAAAATTGAAAATGTTACCGTTTACAGCGGTATTGGCATGGGCATTATTGCACAGAATTCAAAAAATATTGATATTGGTCACTTTAACACAAAATGTAAGGACGGCAGATGCTTCTCCATTAACGCGGACGGCACGCATTTTGTGCATTGCGAAGGGGATATCCGCATCCATGACTGCTATTTTGAAGGGCAATTGGATGATGCGTTGAATGTACACGGCATTTATCTTAAGATTGTGGATAAAATTGACAACACCTTATTGTTAAAGGAAGTGCATCACGAGCAGGTGGGCATTGATGTGGTCAGTGCAGGAGATGTTTTGCAGACCGCAGACCCTGAAACCCTCATCCCCAACGGTGAATACAAGGTGAAAAGTGTAAAACGCATCAATTTACAGCTTTTGGAAGTGGTTATCGACGGAGATGCCTCGGACATCCGCATCGGGGATGTGGCAGACGAAATTTCCCATGTGCCGGATGTGATATTTGAAAACTGTACCCTTGTAAACAACCGTGCAAGAGGCATGCTTCTGGCATCGGCAGGCAAGATTACCATCCGGAACAATCTGTTTAAGACGCCGGGGCCTTCCATTAAGTTTGAATCGGACGGCAAATACTGGTATGAATCGGGTGGCACAAAGGATGTTTTAATTACCGGAAACACCTTTGAAAACTGCAAATACAGCGGTTGGGGCGACTCGGTAATTGTGGTAACCCCCAGAGAAAAGACGGAAGAAGGCAAATACTATCACAAAAAAATTGCGGTGGTGGAAAATGAATTTAAAAACTGCAAGGGCTATTTAGCTTCCATTGACAACACCGAAACCTTTGTGTTTAAGGGAAACCGCATCATCGGTCAGGAACTTAATTTGTACCGTACAACCCATTGTAAAACGGTTGATGTAGATGAACAAAAAAAGGGGCTGTAAATTTATTACAGCCCTTTTTTAGGGAATAGGAAAAAAAGTTTGGAATGGACAAACTTTGTTCGCCTTTATACTCGCGTTTTTGCGATCCGGACTTTTTTTACATTCCCTTTTTTTTAGGCAAAAACGACATATTCCCTTGCCTTTAAGCACAAGTTGTTATCTTGGATTTGGTGGTTGCCGTTGGAAAGCAGGCAATCTTTGTCTTGCATGTCTTTTTCAATTTGAATTTGTACAGGTTCTTTTTTGGTGTTGCCGAAAAAGTAAAGGGCTTTATCGCCATGCACCCGTTTGAAAGCGATGACACTTTCGGGCGCATCGGTTTTAATCCACTCGGTTTTGCCGTAACGCAACACATCACTTTCGGCCTTTAAGCGGTTCAGTGCCCGGATTACGGTCTGTCGTCTTATGCTTTCGGGGGTATGCTTTTTGCTTCGATCGGTTACCTCGTATTTTCCCATATAAAAACGGTTGGCAAACATGTTAAGCTTTGCCTCGCAAGCCAGCTCGTTGCCTGTATATACCATTGGAATGCCGTCCATTAAGAAATTGATGACCTCAATCTGCTCCATGCCATCATGCCCTGCTTTGGTTTCGGTTCTGCCGTCCCAGTCGGTTACGGTGTCATGGTTATCAATATCCATCAGTAGTTTCCCGCCCTGCGGAATTTTTTGCAAAAGTTCTTCGTGCAAAACGCGGATGGTATCGGCAGGCGCGTTGTCACAAAAAACATTGCGCATTTTTTCGTGCCAGGGATAGCAATAGGTCGCATCAAAGGCGACGGCCATTTTCTCGTAGTCGTTGCCCTCGTTAATGAGTACTGCATCGGACTTTATGGTTTGAATTCTCCGTCTTGCTTCTTTCCAGAAATCCACAGGGATTGCGTCTCCCACATCCAGACGGAAGCCGTCGGCATCAATAACAGATATATAGTAAACCATATTGCACCACAGGTATTCCCTTAAGCCCTCACAATTAAAGTCCAGCGCAGGGAAATGCCAAGCGGTTAAGATGAATTCGCCCTCAGGGGTTTGCTGTACAAATTCAGGATGCCTTTTAATGATGGGTGCATTGGGTCCGATATGGGCATAAACCATATCCAAAAGCACCTTCATGCCTAAAGCGTGTGCTCTTTCGGTTAAAGCTTTTAAGCTTTCCATGGTGCCGAATTCCTCATCCATTTCAAAATAGTCGTTCATCCGATACATGTTTTTCGGATTCCCCGTTTCGGAAGAAAGCTGGCGCTTGCTCCAGTTTTCTTTATTTTCGCTGTTGTCCTCCGAAAAAACGGGACAGAGATATACAATGTTAAAGCCCAGTTCCTTTAAAAAGGGAAGCTCTTTTGTGACGGCATCAATGGTGCCCTCTTCTGAGAAGGTTCGGGGGTTAATCTGGTAAATGGCATTTTTTAACAGCCAGTCGGGTGCAGTCAGTGCAATATTTTTCATTCATATCACTCCTTTTTTTACAGTATAAAACACTTTTTTGCCGTTGTATATAGATATTTCGGTATAGTTCTAGCACAATTCAACACTTGACATCCGTTTAAAGTCTTGTTAAAATGAAATAAGAATCGGAGGGATTTATATTGTTTTATCAGGATGATTTACAGATACAGATTATAGATGTTTTTCATATTCACCGCAAAAAAAGTAATTATTGCACTCCAAAACGCCCCTTTCATGTGCTTTCCAAGCGTATTTGCGGAGAATGTGATATGTCATTTGCAACGCAAAGCTTCAGGGTAAACCCCGATTATTTGCTGTATATTCCCGAAAACACCGAATACGAACGGCAAAGCTATGCCGATGAGGAAATGGTTGCCATCCATTTTAACATTTTAAACAAAGTGCTTTCCGAGCCATTTTTACTGCCCGTGGATAATCTGAAAGGCTCTTCGGTTTTCCTTGAAATTTCTGAGGTCTGGAGCCGAAAGGAGAGGGGCTATAAATATAAGTGTCACGCCTTGTTACTCAGCTATTTAAGCGAAATTCTTCTGCCCCGAAGGGTTTCTAAGGAATATGAAAAAATAGAGCCTTCGGTTTTGTATATCAAAAACAACCCTGCGCAAAAGATTCAGGTTGAAGTGCTTTCAAAAATGTGCGGTTTGTGCCTGACCCAGTATCGGAAGCTGTTTAAAAAAGCGCTAGGTTGCACACCGGTGCAGTATATCAACCGCCTGCGTGTGCGCCTTGCCATCAGCAAAATGAGCGGAGGCTACCATTCTATGGTAGAAATTGCAGAGCTGTGCGGATTTTCGGATCAGAATTATTTTAACAGAGTTTTCAAAGCGGAAACGGGGCAAACACCCTCGAAATACCGTGCGGAATTTTTAAAAGGAATATAAATATAAAATTGCCGAGTGTCGCTAAAGACACTCGGCAATTTACGTTTACCGTCCTGCGGACTTTTTATTTCATGCATGACAAAACGTCTTTCCCGGTTATGTTGTCTGCAATGCAGACTGCTATCACCTTGCCCTTTTGTTCAATCACGGGCGAGTTCAGCTTTGGCATTTCTTCGGGAATATAGTTTTTAAAATCCAGCTTACGCCGTTCAATGCGTTCCTGAATCAGCTTTTCAAGCTGTTTTGCATACTTTTTGTCTTTCAGTTCAAATACGGCAATTTCTTCTGCGGTCGCGCCGCCGCCTAAATACATGGAAGCGCTTGCAATCTTTTTGGGGTCTATCTTATAAGAAGAAATCACAATGCTGTCCGAAACCTTTGCTAAGGTATCCTTCGGCTTTGCTTTTTTCAGAATTTTTTTGGCAATGCCGTCGGTGTCCGCCTTACCGCCCGCAAAGGTTTTATTTTTGCCGTCTTTGAGCTTTACAACACCCTTTTCGGGTACCGCATGCTTTTGCAGATACTCGGCAAACTCTCTGTATTTTTCAGGTCCGAGATGTACACCGTCGCTGCCGATGTTGTCGGGCAGATATCCGTCATCCCCTTTGTAGTAAGAATGCACATCCACATAATAGCATTGCTTTTCCTTTGCCATTTTCAAAAGCTGTTCATTGTATAGCGGAATCTTGTCGTTTTTGATGCTGGTGGACTCGGAATAATGCTTTGTAACCGGCATAATGGACTCAATATACACAATGGTGTTGGGGAATTTTTCGCGAATTTTGTCAATAAAAGCCGAATACCGTTCTAAGTAGCTTTCCATTTCGTCATAGGCGATTTCGTTTGTGCCAAGCATAATATAGATTTTACCCATCTGCTCTCTGGCGAAAATGGACTGCAATGTAGTTTTGCCCGAGGGCAGAACAGCACTGTCGAGATTTTTGGTATTCAGACCGCCCATGCATAAAAATTCCGAATTAAAGCCCGAGAAATTTTGAATGCCGATGGTCAGCGAATCACCTACAAATACCGCATCGTCAAAGTAAGAAGCATCTACCTTTTTCAACTCAGGCACAACCCCGTAGCTCACATCCGGTACAGTCCCTGCAAAGGCAGAGGTTTTCTTAAATTCGCTTATTTTTGCAAGATTGTTGTCGGTCATGAAGGTGTTGTGGTTATATAGAATCAGGACATCTTTGATGTTGTTGTCATACAGGTATTTAAACACGTCCTCATTATAATACCGCAGGTCAATCATGTAAATATCGCTGTAGTGGTTTGCCAGAAAAGGCACAATGGAGTGGGCATACGAATCCTTGATGATGGCAAGCCGTCTGTTTTCCACCGCATCCGATTTGATTTGGGTAATGGCATGGTTGCCGTCCAAATAAAATGCATACTTGTCTCTGCCCTTTAACATTTTTTCGTTGTACAAAGAATCCATTTCCTGCTTATCCAGAGGAAAGCTTACCTTGTACTTGGGCGGAATGGCCAAGCTGTATTTGTAAATGGTATCGTTTTCGGTGCGTGCAAACCCCGATGTAGAGTAGCAGGTACCGCAAAAATCGGTTGCCATTTCTTCCACCGTAAAGTCGGTTATGGGATACGGCTCAAACCCTAAGGTCTTTGCAAGAGCCGTGTAGGTGTAAAAGCTGCCCAGTGCCGTCTGGTGATGGTCGCTCCGATAATATAAGTATTCATCGCTGTGCTTTTTTAAGGCAGGTGCGGTATCCGCGATTGCTATACCCTTTTGCAAGCCCTTCTGCAAACGGTTTTGAAGCTTTTCATACGCGTTTGTATACGCAAACCGCGGTAATTTGTCCCGGTGAATTTCGTACGCGGTGGGTACAATCGCAACCTTTACATTGTAGCGGTCCACCTGTGCCAACGCGTTGATGGCTTGCATATTGGAATTTAAATTCACTTCCGAATGTGCCGAAGAATTTTCAATCAGATAGCCGTCTTTTCCGAATAAAATGTTTCGGTTTTCTTCCTTACCGCTTAAGGTTTCGTACCGTCTTTTAGATGCTACAAAATGATTTCGGAACACAAACTGGTCTGAAATGTAGCTTTCGAAATCCTTCATAAACTGACCGCTTACAATGGTACTGCCGTTTGTCACGGGGAACTGTGCAAGCGCGCGGTTTTCCTTTTCCGAAACGTCTTTAGAGGGCATCACAATGTTAAACAGCAACAGAAGCACCAATAGTCCTGGTACTGCCAGAGAGAAAATTCTCTTAATGTTTTCCTGCTCGGTTACGGTTTTAAAGAAGGTTTTGATGCGGGTCACAAGGCTCTTGTTTTTAACCGCCTTTAAAGGCGACATGTCCGGGAACAAATCCCGCAAAACCTTAATTTCTTTGTCGCTGTCCTCTGCAGTTGTCGGTGCTTCGGGTGCAACTTCTGCCACCGTTTCAGGCTCTTCAGGCTCTTTTTCAACGGTGCTTAAATTGCTGTATCTTTCCCTGAGAAACTGTTGGAAGCGTTCTTCCTCCAGATCGAATTCACTTTTGTTGTTTTGTTCGTTCATTTTTCAAGCACCTCCCATCAGAATCTGAAATACAGGAACGGATTGTATGTGCTGTCTACCAAATAGGCAATGCACACAACCAGTACCACAAACGAAAGCACCGGACGAAGCCAGTACAGCTTGTATTTGGTCAGCATCAAAAAGAATTCCTTTGTCTTTGGCGTACAGCCTAAGATGGCGGCAATCAGCACCAGCCAGTACGAGAAGAAGCGGAACCAGAATATACTGTCGGTAAAGCCGATATTTGTAATGTTAAGCATAGAACCGATATAAGCAAATGCCACGCCAAAATCAAGATTTGCAAACAGTACCCAGCCAATCATGACAATCAGCATGGTGTAAATCGTCTGCAAAACAGACGGCAGTTTTTCCAGTTTTTTCTTTAAGAATTTCTTTTCTACAATCAGTAAAACACCGTAATAAATACCCCAGGCAACAAAGTTAAAGCTTGCCCCGTGCCATAGTCCTGTCAGCATCCACACCACAAAAATATTAAAATCCTTGCGGAGCTGTGCCTTTTTATCGGGTGTCAGCGAAATTGAGCCGATACGGGTGGTTTTTTCATAGCGGGAAGCCTCGATATGACTACCGCCTAAGGGAATATATACATATTCCTTAAACCAGCTGCTTAAGCTTATGTGCCATCTTCTCCAGAAATCAGTAATGCTTTTTGCGGTGTAGGGATAATTGAAGTTCTCGCATAATTCAAAGCCGAACATTTTACCCAACCCGATTGCCATATCCGAATAGCCCGAAAAGTCATAGTAAATCTGCATGGTATACGCAATAATACCAAGCCACGCACAAAGCATGGAGCGACCGGTGGTTGCCGCCGTCAGTTCCCAGAGCTGACCTAAGTTGTTGGCAATCAGTACCTTTTTGCCAAGCCCCACGCAAAACCGCTGAACACCCTCTGCAAACATATTTACTTTTTGCGGATGGTTATGTAACTGGTTTGCAATATCGTCATACCGCACAATGGGTCCTGCAATCAGCTGCGGGAAGAAAGCCAGATACAGCCCGAAGGATACAAAATGCTTTTGCACCTTGGTTTTGCCCCGATACACATCTATGCAATAGGAAAGCGCCTGGAAGGTGTAAAAGGAAATACCGATGGGAAGCGCCAGCTGCAGGAGCGGAAAGTTTGTACGAATCACTGCATTTACGGTAGAAATAAAGAAATCGCTGTACTTAAACACCACCAGCAGGCCGATGTTGACCACAATATTTACCGCAAGAGCGATTTTACTCTTGTTTTTGTTGATGATAAAGCCGAACAGATAGTTAAATACTGCCGAAAACAGCATTAAAAAAATATATCTCGGCTCGCCCCAGGCATAAAACAGCAGGCTGACAATAAAAAGCAAAAGATTTTTGTGCTTTTTCGGAACCAGGGCATATAACAAAATGACCGGTGCCAGAAAATAAAACAAAAACAGTAAGCTTGAAAATACCATTTTTCCGTACACTCCTCAAAAATCCATTTTCTATTATTGTACCACAATCCGACAAAAAAGTCCACAAAATTTATAAAAAAAGCACCGCCGAGGCGGTACTTTATAAAACAACATCATCTGAACAGTTCAATCATGCGGGAGAGCTCCGGATACAGCGCCTCAGGAGTAAGCTCTAAAGAAATCCAGCTCATACTGTTTACACCCGCCGTAAGCAGGCTGATGGTGTCTTCTGTTTCTTTTACAAAAAAGGTTTCTGTATCCACATTTTTTCTTTCATATTCACCAAAATGCTCCTGCGCATAAGGCAAAAGTGCGGCTTCGTTGTCCACAAGCAGGGTAACGCCGTAAAGCTGACCTGCATCGTTGTAGTGGCACTCCAGTTTCATTTCACCCAAGGTGGGAGAATATGCCGCAAAAACGGTGCCGTTCTCCGGTTCGGGGAGAAAGCCCTCCTCTTCCAACGCGTCAGCAACTTCGGCCCCCGACATTCCCCATTTAAGTGCCTGCCGGTCTCCGTACAAAAACAGGCAGAAAAGCACCAGCAGAATCCAGAAAACAACAGAACAGCAAACCATCGCCCAGAACGGCATTTTTCTTCTTTTTTCATAAGGTGCCGTGCCGTAATTGGCATACGGACCGAAAGGATTTTCTGCGGTCGGTGTAAAGGGGATGGGACTCTCGGGTACAGATGCGTCCTCCGAAGGTGCAGACTCTTCTGCAGAGGCATTTTCAACCACAGGCACGGTTTGTACAGACTCTTCCGGAATGGGGGTTCCGCAACGGGTACAGAAGGAGTCGCCTTCATACAATTCAGCTCCGCAATGGGTACAATACTTCATATACATTCCTCCCTTGACACCATTATACGCTTTCCGACAAAAATAGTCAAGAAAAAAGGGAATGTAAAAAAAGTCCGGATCACAAAAACGCGAGTATAAAGGCGAACAAAGTTTGTGCAAACGCACGAGAAAGACACAAAATGAAGAAAACACGCAAAATTTTGCGCGTTTTCTTTTGATAAATGCGTTTTTGCTATGAACAAACTTCGCCTCTCGACGTACC
>JAFQQW010000062.1 GCA_017410375.1 Clostridia bacterium
ATACTACTGCTGCGGTCCGATATATACATTCACCAACAGCTTTCTTTCTATCCCCTCTGCCCGTGTGCGGATTCTGGGACTTCAGCTTTTTAAGTACGATATAAAAGGCTTTTTGCACTGGGGCTTAAACTTTTATAACACTGCCCATTCCATTTACACCATTGACCCGTATCTGACCACGTCTTCCGATGGCTCATTCCCCTCGGGTGATGGGTACATTCTGTATCCGTCCAAAACCGGTGCTTACAACTCCATACGCGGTGAGGTAACCTATCAGGCGATGCAGGATATAAGAATTTGTGATGCCTTAGCACAAAAAATCGGCAAAGAAAAGGTCGTTGAGATGATTGACAAAGCCGCAAAACGCGACCTTCGTTTTGACGACTATCCCATCTGCAACAAATTCTTAGAAGATTTACAACAGCAAATGATTGAGCTTCTTAAATGAAAAACAGCCTGAGCTTTGCTCAGGTTGTTTTTATATACATTCAATATTCTGTAATTTTTTAATCAGCGGTACGCGTTCTTTGGAAGCTTCTAATTTGTTTTCATAAACCAGATTCAGGCAACGACGTACCAGCTCGTTATGCGCTTCGCAGTTAAACAGATTCTTAACCGCCAGAAAATCGCGGATTTCACGGTTGCCGTCTGCGAAGAATTCACGCACATAGTGGTGCATGCTGTTTACATAGTGAGCTTGTGTAGTACAGAACGCATCAAACCATTTCTGTATCTCCTCAGGCTTGTCTAAAGGCTCATTTAAGCACTCCATATATTTCATGAATTTTTCTTTTTCCTCACCCTTTAACATCGTGATTTTTTCCGCTGTAAAGGTATAAGGATGAATGTTAAGACCTACGCCCTCTTCCGAAAAGTCCACCTCGCTCATGTAGCCGTAATACCAGCTTTGATTTTCTCTTGTAAAATCATACGGGAAGAACAGATTGCCCATGCTGTACACAATCGGCTTTCCGTTATACATTTCAAACCCCTGCGGACAATGGGTGTGCATCGCAATAACCGCTTCTGCACCGATATCAATGAAATGACGGTAAAGCTCTGTTTTCATGGGAGACGGAAATGGGTTGTATTCGTTACCGCCATGGAAGTACATAACAGGCTTTTGCCCTTGCTTTAACGCATTGAAAATCGCGCGGCTGCATTCGCCTAAGCTATAGCCTGCCGTACCGCATTCGGTAGCTGTTGCGGCACCGAATTCATTCTCACAAACCGCAATGATTGCAATTTTCATACCGTCCTTTTCCAAAACCGCAGGCTTATAGGCTTCAGCGGTATTGTCTCCCGCGCCGATGCAGGTATAGCCCTTGCTTTCCAAAAGCTTACGGCTGGAGTGAAACACGGTTGCCCCGAAATCCATGCTGTGATTGTTTGCCATGCCTAAAATATCGGGCTTTAACGCATCAATATATGCGACAAATTCCTCATCCGCCGCAAGATTCGGACCGGTTTTCGGAATGGGTTCACCATCTTCTGCTTTGCCGAATACACACTCTGCATTAATCATGGAAAAATCTGCACTATGCAATACCTCTGCAGGCTCCGCCATCGCTTCTTTTACTTTGTCAACGCCCGGAAATTCATTCATTTTGTAAAGCGCCACATCTGACCCGAACATGATTTTCATACAAGCCACCTCCGTTGAAATTCACCTTATTCTACCCCAAACCCACTCTTTTGTCAACCCCTCTTTACAAAAAACAAAAAATATGGTATTCTACTTATCGTAGAGGTGAAAGTATGGACGAAAAATTCATGAAGCAAGCTATAAAGCAAGCCCAAAAAGCTGCTGAAATGGGCGAAGTGCCCATCGGAGCGGTGCTGGTAAAGGACGGAAAAGTCATCGCACGCGGATATAATAAACGGGAAAAGAATATGTCGGCAGAAGCACATGCCGAGCTGATTGCCATCCGCAAGGCTTGCAAAAAAGAAAACAACTGGCGCCTTTCGGGCACTACCCTTTATGTAACCTTAGAGCCATGCCCCATGTGCGCTGGTGCCATCATCAATGCGCGCATTGACCGCGTGGTATTCGGCGCGCCCAATCCCCAGAGCGGTGTCTGCGGTACCCATCTGAACCTGCTGAACATGAACCTG
Source organism: Clostridia bacterium (assembly GCA_017410375.1). Classification (NCBI taxonomy): domain Bacteria; kingdom Bacillati; phylum Bacillota; class Clostridia; species Clostridia bacterium. The sequence continues at coordinate 2,116 of JAFQQW010000062.1, forward strand.
TTAAATCACACCACCGAGGTCACCTCCGGTGTAGAGGAAACCGCCTGCACCGGGCTGATGCAGGAGTTTTTCAAAAAAATAAGACAACGAAACAAAAACAAGTGATGTGCTAAAGCACATCACTTGTTTTTTATTTGCCAAGCAATTTATCAAGTGTTGTTTCAGCCGTTTCGCCCGACTGGATATTTTTCATAATGACTTTGGTTTCGGTCACCCACAAAAGGGTCGGGATACCTTTTAAGTCGCAGTATTCCTCTGCCGCATACATGCTTCCGCCCGAAACATACCCCTCTGCCTTTAACCCCTGCTGACGCAAGCCGAACGCCACTTTATAGGCATTATCTGCCATATCGGATGCCACAAGCACCACCGGAATGGGGTCTTTTAATTCTTTGTTACCAAGCTTAAAGGTAACCGCAGAAAGCAAATCAAACACCATGGTTGCGGTTTTGCCTTTGCGCTCGTAGCTGATCAGCTTGGTGTCCCCTGCATAGCCCGAAAAGGCAATACTGTCCCCTTCAACGGGCGCGGTTAAGTCCACCGAAACAAAGGATGCCAAATCATATCCATCCAGTAAATCTGCCAAAGCATACAAATCATCTAAGTCGTCGCTGTCCTCTTCCACTGCATCCAGTGCAGACAGTTCGCCTTTTATATCAAAGTTCAGCTTACCGTGATTCAGACGAATGTCGGGATGTTCAATTTCCATGCCCAACATGGCATTGATTGCCATTGCCGCCATTTCCGCGTCTGCCAACAAATTGCTTTCCCCGTCCAGCACAACGGTCAACAAAAATGTTCCTTTGGTGTAATAGCGTACAGGTGGCAGGCAATCTGCCAGAGCCGTTTTCACATCCCCTGCCACTTCATCATAGGCAAAAGAATGCAAAACATCCGTAATTTTGTTCGTTAATTCGTTTTTAAGTATTGTGTTTGCTTTTGTTAAACCGTTCATTGTGTATCCTCCAAATCAAGATAATATTTTATAACATCCTTTGCAATGGGTGCTGCCGCATCGCCACCGCTCATACCGCTGTATTCCACCAACACCGCCAGAGCAATCTGCGGATTTTCCGCAGGTGCAAAACTGATAAACCAGGTGTGGTCTAAGTTTGAACGACCCATGGTTTCGTTTTGTGCCGTGCCGGTTTTACCTGCTACCGTCACCCCGTCAATTTTTGCTTTGACCCCGGTGCCCTCTTCTTCATTCACAACCGCAATCATGCCCTCGGTGACCCGCTCTGCTGTCTCGGGACTGAAAACTCTTACAGCCTTTTGCCTGTAAAAATCCTGCACCGGAGATTCCAATCTGCCTTCGCTTTTCATAAACGGCATCATCAGAACACCGTCATTGGCAATGGTTGCACACACCATCGCCATATGCAAAGGTGAAATGGCAAGCGCGCCCTGACCGATGCCCAAGGCAGGTCTGCCACCACCAAACTGCGATGTAATAATGGTGTCTGTCCCCTCTACCAAAAGAGGCTTACCCATATAGAATTTTTTTGCATATTCATGCATCAGCGCATCGGTCAGTTTTGTGTCTGCCAGGCACGCAAAATATGTATTCACCGAATATTTAAGTGCGTCCTTCAGATTGACCAGATTCGGCACATCTCCTGCATTCGGAATGCCTGCATACACACCCGGGTTTTCAAAATCCTTAAGCTCGCGGTCTTCTTCCACCGAAACCGCCGCCCAAAGCACCTTCATGGTAGAGCCGGAAGCATAATTCCCTGAAAAAGCAATATTTCTACTTCCCGATGTGTGAGAATATGCATTTAAAATCTCACCGGTATTGGGATTTAAAACCACCACCGCACCTGCACGGTCCGGCATGTTTTTCTCAAAAATTTCGCCAATTTTCGCATCCGAAACCGCACGGGGTGTCATTTGCATCACCGCGCTTTGTCGGTTGAAAACCTGCAAGAATAAAGGTGCTTTTCTGTTTGGCACAGCCTCGTCATTTTCGATTTTTAACGAAGTCTGCTCGGTTTGGACAACCGTTTGCGTATTGGCAACCGGCTTAAACTGCACTAAAATACCTGTTACAAGAACCAAAACCGCCAAAACAGCAACCAGACACCAGACATATTTTTTAAGTTTATTGTAATTCAAAGCCGCTTGTTACTCCTCATATTATTTCGCTTGGTACAACCAATATTCCATTACACTTTTTGCAATAGGTGCCGCCGAATAGCCACCGGCACCTGCATCCTCTACAAAAACCGCCACCGCAATTTCGGGGTTGTCTGCCGGTGCGAAACCGATGAACCAGGCATCATTTTCGCCCGCTCCCTCAGATGTACCTGTTTTACCTGCAACCGTAACACCCGAAATTCTTGCATTCGAGCCGGTACCGCCACTTTCATTCACAACAGCAATCATGCCGTTTTTTACCCGTTCGGTTGTATTTTCGCTAAACACCCGCTGTAAAACCTCTGGCTGTTGTTCATATGTGCTTTCACCATTGAAGCGAACAGACTCAGAAATCATATACGGCTTCATCAATACACCGTCATTTGCAATGGTCGAACAAATCATCGCCATGTGCAAAGGCGAAACACTGATACCGCCCTGGCCGATACCCATACGAGCCGCCTCCACACCAAACTCTGCCTTGATGGTTGCCGCATAACCGTCTATCTCCAGAGGTTTTCCTATATACAGTTTTTCAGCATATTCCCGCATCAGCTCCATACCAAGCTTCTGATCTGCCAGATATGCAAAATACTTGTTTACAGAATATTTCAACGCCTGTTCCACATTCACGGTTGCAGGCGGTGTGACCGAGTTCCCGACCCCTGCATACGAACCGCGCGCGTTAAAATCTGAAAGCTCTCTGTCTTCCTCCAGCGAAACTGCCGCCCAAAAGGTTTTTAAGGTCGAGCCCGGCTCCTTGCCTGCTTCCATGGCAATATTACGGAACAGTTCCTCTCCTTGTTTGGGATGGCTGTACGCGCAAAGAATCTCACCTGTTTTCGGATTCATAGCAACCACCGCACCTAAATTGTTTGGTCTGTATTGATTGAACGCCTCTGCCGCTTTTTTCTGCAATCTTTCCGAAACAGTCATATGAACGGTTTCGCCTTCCTTGTTATGTCCGTAAGTAAAATATTCCTCCCTGCCCCGAAGCTTAGAATCAAAATCCATTTCTACTCCGGCACAGTTTGCCTGAATCAGCTGTGCAAAAATTTCGGCATCCGCACAATACTTGGTTTCCTGGGTTGTTTCAGAGTTCCACTCATTCCATGCAAGCGTTGTTCCCTCCTGCGATAAAATGCGACCACGCAGAATATTCTGATTCCACCGTCTGTTGTAATCATGCTCCAGATAAGCATGCTTTCCCTTAAGCTCGATATGAACCAGATACCCAATCAAAACCACCGTAAGCAAACCAATGACAAACAAAATACGGATGAATCTTGCACTTTCCTGATAGCCCTCGCTTTTTTTCTTTGCCATTACAAATCACCTCCGCCGGTAAAGAACTCATTTGTCACCGTTTTCTTTTTGTGTTCCGGCAACGGTTCCGCTGTTCCATCCTTCGGCTCCGGTGTTTTTCTTTCAGATACATCGTTTGTAACGTTGTCGGTTAAGTCTCCGCCTCTGAAAAACACTCCGTCAGATGACCTTTGTGCTTCATATTCCTCTTCATAAGCCAGGTCATCTTCTGTCCAGACTGCTTTTTCATCGAACCTCTCCGTTCCGAAATCCACCGGTACAAATTCCGCATCCTCTTCCTCCGTCATGCGGTAGATGCTGTGTGAATACCGCTCATCCCCAATCAGATCTGCCCCCGCCATAAGCCCGGGATTTTTCTTTTTGGCAATAGCCTTTGCGGTTTCGTCTGTTTTGTTTGCCGCGCCTTCCAAAAAGCCGATTGCCATAAAGCCAACCACCAGCGAGCTGCCGCCATAGCTTACAAACGGCAACGTGATGCCTGTCATGGGAATCAGCTTTGTTACGCCGCCTATAATGATAAAGGTCTGGAAGCCAAACATAATACAAATGCCCGCACCGATTGTACGATAGAATTTATGCTTGATATTCAAAGACAGTCGCAAGCCTCTGTACATCAGCAAAAAGAACAGCATTACAATGGCAACACCAATCATAACCCCCATTTCTTCACAGACAGAGGCAAAAATGTAGTCAGATTTCTCAGCACCGATGGTGGAAATGCTGGTTGGAGAGCCAAGACCGATCCCCGTGCCGAAAAATCCGCCCGAGCCGATGGCGAACATAGACTGCATCAGTTCACCGGCTCCGTTCACCTCATGCGGATTCAATTCCCATAAATCCTGCCAGAGTACCACACGACGCATAAAAGTATTGTAAACCGACTGAAACAGCGAATCCTTAAACAGATACAAAACAAGCGCACCAACGGCAATAATACCAATGTTTGCTAAGATAATCCATTTTTTCTCATTAAAGAGATACAGCATGGCAATGTAAGTGGAAAAGATAACCAAAATGGTACCCAATTCCTTTTGAAGAACCATAATACCCAGCACAACATACACCGCCCCGGACATTATAATCCCCTCCTGCTGTCCGAAAAGCTGATACCGCTTCGGATTCTGAAAACGGTCTGCCAGCATAAACAGAACAAGATATTTTACAATTTCGGTGGTCTGAATGCTGAACGGTCCGAATACAAGCCAGTTTTTAACACCCGTCCCGGTAGTATCCTTACCAAAAATCATGGTAAAAAGAGACAGTGCAACCGCCAGAAAAAAGAATCCGTACCCGATTTTAGCAATCCATTTTGCACGCATCACGATAAGATAGGACACAAAAAATCCAACCAGTGCCACGGCAAACCACAATGTCTGATTCTGACCGCTTGTCTTACTGCATCTGAAAATCATGACGATGCCTATGGAAAACAGCATGGATACAATCAGGAAAATATATTGGTCATCCATAGACATGCTGCTTAAGAAAAAATAAGCAACCCATATCAACCCGACAACTGCAACGCCGTATATAACCATTTCAAAGCTTCTGTCATAAAAAAGCCACAGCACAAAAAAACCAATCAGATTAAACAATGTAATCAGCTGAATCGGCTTTTGTGTGTTCACTTTTGTCATAAGGCGTCCCCCCATATCACAACACTTTGTTCAGATACTGCCCTGTATAGGATTGTTCGCATTTTGCGACCTCTTCGGGTGTACCCTGTACCACAACCGTGCCACCCTTGTCACCGCCCTCGGGACCCATATCAATGATGTAGTCCGCGGTTTTGATAACATCTAAGTTGTGTTCAATAATAATGACCGTGTTTCCACCGTCTGTCAGCTTTTGTAACACCTCCAAAAGCTTATGCACATCGGCAGTATGCAAGCCCGTTGTGGGTTCATCCAATACATATGCAGTTCTGCCGGTGCTTTTTCTGGAAAGCTCGGTGGCAAGCTTGACTCTCTGTGCCTCACCGCCCGAAAGGGTGGTTGCAGGCTGTCCTAACTTGATATAGCCTAAGCCAACTTCTCGTAACGTAGTCAGCTTTCTCTTGATTTTGGGCTGGTTTTCAAAGAAGGCTTCCGCATCCTCCACCGTCATTTCCAAAACCTCATAGATATTTTTGCCTTTGTAACGCACCTCTAAGGTTTCACGGTTATACCGCTTACCGCCACACACATCACAAGGCACAAATACGTCGGGCAAAAAGTGCATTTCGATTTTCAAGATACCGTCACCGGTACAAGCCTCACACCGTCCGCCCTTTACGTTAAAGCTGAATCTGCCCGCCTTGTATCCGCGTGCCTGCGCATCCTGTGTGGTAGCAAACAATTCTCTGATATCATTAAACAGTCCCGTGTAGGTTGCAGGATTGGAACGGGGCGTTCTGCCGATGGGTGACTGGTCAATGTTAATCACCTTATCAAGCTGCTCCAGTCCTAAGATTTCATCATATTTACCTGCCTTTTTACGGGCACCGTTCAACTCGGTTGCCATAACTCTGTACAAAATACTGTTTACAAGCGAGCTTTTACCCGAACCGGAAACTCCGGTCACAACCGTCATAACCCCTAACGGGAAAGACACGTCAATGTGCTTTAAATTGTTTTCACTCGCACCCTTTACCGTAAGCCATGCGTCGGTAAGGCTTCTTCGGTTTGAAGGCACTTCAATCTGCTTTTTCTTGCTTAAATACTGTCCCGTAATACTCTTTTTGCAGTTCATGATGTCTTTTATGGTACCTGCACAAACGATTTCACCGCCATGCACCCCTGCACCGGGGCCTACGTCTACAATGTAATCCGCTTCCATCATGGTTTCTTCGTCATGCTCTACCACAAGCACCGTATTACCCAAATCCCTTAAATTTTTCAAGGTCTGAATAAGCTTTCCGTTATCCCTTTGGTGCAGACCGATACTCGGCTCGTCTAAAATGTACAAAACGCCCATCAGACTGGAACCAATCTGGGTTGCAAGACGGATTCTTTGTGCCTCACCGCCCGAAAGGGTGGCTGCGGCTCTGGCAAGGGTGATATAATCCAATCCCACATTCACCAAAAAGCCAAGTCTTGCTTTGATTTCCTTTAAAATCTGATGTGCAATCTTTTCCTGGGTCGGGGTAAGTACCAGTTCTTCCACAAATTTCAATGCTTTGTTAACCGAAAGATTCGTCAGCTCAAATATATTCATGCCGTTTACAGTAACCGCTAACGTTTCCTTTTTCAGACGCTTGCCTTCGCAGGCAGAGCACGTCATGTAGGTCATAACCTCTTCCATTTGCGCCTTGGCATATTCGGAGGTAGTATCTCTGTATTTTCTCTCTAAATTTCCCACAACCCCTTCAAAAGCGGAATGGAACATACCGCCACCGTACACACGCTCGTATTCAAATTTTACCTTTTCGCGGTTTGTGCCAAAAAGCACAACCTCCTGCGCTTTTTTCGGCAAATCTTTAAAAGGAACATCTACCGAAAAACCGTAATGTGCCGCAAGACCGTTAAAATACATCATGGCAATGCTGTTTTCGGTAGTGGTATTCCAACCACTGGCAACAATCGCGCCCTCTCTCAACGTTTTCTTCTTATCGGGCACTATCAGGTCGGGGTCGATTTTAAGCATAGTCCCTAACCCCGTACACTCGGGACATGCACCGAAATGGCTGTTAAAGGAAAACATACGCGGTGCAAGCTCCGCAATGCTGATACCGCAATCATGGCAGGCATAGTTCTGGCTGAAAAGATACTCGGTATCGCCGATTACATCAACAATCACCAAGTCCCCTGCCATTTTAAGTGCAGTTTCCACAGAGTCTGTCAGTCTGGTGCGGTTATCTTTGCGCACCGTAAGGCGGTCGACCACAATTTCAATGTTGTGCTTGATGTTTTTCTCCATGGGGATTTTGTCGGTCAACTCGTACATGTTGCCGTCTACGCGCACGCGGACAAAACCGCTTTTTCGGGCATCCTCAAACACCTTGGTATATTCGCCCTTTCGTGAGCGCACCACAGGTGCAAGCACCTGAAAACGGGTTCCCTCTTCCATTTCCAGCACTTTATCCACAATTTCGTCTACCGACTGTTGTGTAATTTCCTTTCCGCATTCGGGACAATGGGGCGTACCAATTCTCGCATACAACAAACGCAGATAGTCATAAATCTCGGTTACGGTACCCACAGTAGAACGGGGGTTTTTACTGGTGGTCTTCTGGTCAATGGAAATGGCAGGTGAAAGACCGTCGATATAGTCTACATTCGGCTTTTCCATTTGCCCTAAAAACATACGGGCATAGGAAGAAAGGGACTCCATATACCGTCTCTGCCCCTCCGCATAAATGGTATCAAAGGCAAGGGATGACTTGCCCGAACCACTAAGACCTGTGATAACCACAAATTTATCTCTTGGGATTTCCACATCCACATTTTTTAAGTTGTGTTCCTTTGCACCTTTAACGGATATTTTTTTAAACGCCATCTGCATTCAACTCCTGTATCTTGTCACGCAACATTGCGGCACGCTCGAACTGCAAATTCTTCGCCGCTTCGCGCATTTGCTCTGTCAATTGTTTGATTACTTTTTCCTTGTCCTTCGGGTCCACCTTTTCGGTCGGCACAATGGGTGCCGCGGTGGCTTCGATAATTTCGCGGACATCCTTTACAATCGTTTTGGGCACGATACCGTGCTTTTCATTAAATTCAATCTGCATCTTACGTCGGCGATTGGTTTCATCAATCGCACGGCGCATACTGTCTGTGATTTCGTCTGCATACATAATCACCTTACCCTCGGCATTTCGTGCCGCACGGCCAATGGTTTGTACCAGCGAGGTTTCGCTTCGCAAGAAGCCTTCCTTGTCTGCATCCAAAATTGCAACTAAGGACACCTCGGGAATATCTAAGCCCTCGCGCAAAAGGTTGATACCCACCAAAACATCAAATTCGCCAAGACGTAAATCGCGCACAATTTCCATGCGCTCTATAGTCTTGACATCCGAGTGCAGATAACGCACCCGAACGCCTGCCTCTTCCAGGAAAGTGGTAAGACTTTCTGCCATGCGCTTGGTGAGGGTTGTTACAAGCACCCTTTGCTTTTTCTCGGTTCGATTGTGTATTTCGGAAAGCAGATGGTCAATCTGTCCTTTGGTTTTAACCACTTCTATCTCGGGGTCTAAAAGTCCCGTGGGACGGATAACCTGCTCAATAATCTGCTCGGAATGCTCCCGTTCGTACTGGGCAGGAGTTGCACTTACAAATATGGTCTGTCCGATTCTCTGTTCAAATTCGTTAAAGGTAAGCGGACGGTTGTCGTACGCCGAGGGCAGACGAAACCCGTATTCCACAAGCGAATCCTTTCTGGAGCGGTCACCTGCAAACATGGCACGCACCTGCGGTACGGTTACATGTGCCTCGTCAATGACAAGCAGAAAATCATCGGGGAAATAGTCTAACAGGGTATAGGGGGCAGAGCCGGTCGCTCTTCCGCTGATGTGCCTTGAATAGTTTTCGATTCCCTGACAAAAACCCGTTTCCTGCATCATTTCAATATCATAACGCGTACGCTGTTCAATACGCTGCGCCTCTAAAAGCTTGTTATTGTCCTGAAAGAATTTAATGCGTTCTTCTAATTCTTTTTCAATATTTACAATTGCTCTGTCCATCTTTTCCTGAGTGGTCGCATAGTGGGATTTCGGGAAAATGGCAACGTGATTCCGCACGCCCGTCACTTCGCCCGTTACCACATTGATTTCACAAAGACGGTCAATTTCGTCCCCGAACAGCTCAATGCGTATGGAGCTTTCGTTGGAATTTACGGGGAACACTTCAATAACATCTCCGCGCACACGAAATTTACCTCGGGAAAAATCAATGTCATTCCGCTCGTAGCGCATATCCACAAGCTTTGCGATAATGTCCTCTCTCTCCCGCCGCATGCCTGTGCGCAACGAAAGACCCATTTTGATATAATCCTCCGGGTCACCCAAGCCGTAAATACAAGAAACCGATGCCACAATAATGACATCTCTGCGTTCAAACAGAGCAGCCGTAGCACTGTGGCGTAGCTTATCGATTTCGTCATTGATGGACGCGTCCTTTTCGATAAAGGTATCGGTTTGCGCAATGTAAGCCTCGGGCTGATAATAATCGTAGTACGAAACAAAGTATTCTACCGCGTTGTTGGGAAAGAACTCCTTAAATTCCGTGCAAAGCTGTGCCGCCAAGGTTTTATTGTGTGCAAGCACCAAAGTGGGACGGTTGATGTTTGCAATGACATTTGCAATTGTATAGGTTTTTCCCGAGCCGGTTACACCCAGCAAGGTCTGACCCACATAGCCGTCTTTTAAGCCTTCTGTAAGCTGTGCAATCGCCTCAGGCTGATCGCCTGCAGGCTTATAGGATGATACCAGTTCAAACATGTGCCATCCTCCTTTTTTCAAAATAAAAATACCTATTCATATTATTGTACCATAAACAGACGTATAATGCAAGAAAAAAGAACATTTTTGCGTATTGCAAAAATGTTCTTTTTAATATTTATTGTTCTTTTTTCAAAAGAGAAAAGACAGAGGTACAAATAGTAAATGCGACACCCACATACACCGAAACAGATTGTGCAAGCATGATGTTATACAAAAGTGTACAGCTTGCCGCCACAATAGACAGCTTTTTGGTGCTCCGCGGATTTTTCACCCAGAATGCAACCGTGGATACAGATGAGCTTACCGCAGGGAAAATACTAAAAATATTTTTCCAGGTAAAGCAAGCCGACAGAAGATATAAGCAAAGAAAAACAGCAAGCAGAATTTTATCATATTTTTTGTTTTTTATATGGCTGAACACAAACTCTCTTACAAAGCAAAGTCCGTTTGTTGCCGCCGCAGAATATGCAGATATCAGCAAATAGTGTGCAACCCAGAATAAATCCTGTAAGGATTTAAAAAATATCAGCTGGTCTTTGGTTTTTCTGGAATAAATAATCAGCGATGACACAATCGCCATTGTACCGAAAATCTGTGCAATTATATATGGCATATCTCAACCCAGCTCCCGTCATTTTTTGCACTTTCGTAGCATTTATCCAGCACATAACGGGATAAAACACCGTTTTCTGCCGTTACCACAAGCGGTTCGCCCGTGCGCACAGCGTTCGCAAAATTGTCTGCCGCAATCACCCATTCCTTTTTAAACGGGTATGGTGCTTCCTCACTCCATTTGCCGGTCTGCCACCAGTATGTATGATTTCCCTCGGGACCACCGGAAGTAGAAAGGTATGCACCCTGGTCGCCGTAAACCTCCACACGGGAATACCAGCTTGAAGCAGGATAGGAAGTGGTGGAAGAAAACCGTGCCACAAAGCCATCTTTGAATACCATTTCGCAAATTCCAAGATCCTCCGCCTCGATATCGTGGGTTTGCTTATAGGTAGTGCATCTCACCTTTTCGGGCATTCCGAAAACAGTCAGAATGCGGTCGATTTCATGAATACCCTGATTGCTGAGTGCCCCGCCGCCATCTAATGCCCAGGTACCTCGCCAATGCCCGTTGGTTTCAAAATACTGCGGTGTTCTTAAAATATTCAAAATAATATTTGCAGATTTCAGGTTACCGAAAAAGCCTTTTTCTGTTGCGGATTTCAACTCTGTAAGTGCACCGCGGAAGTGCATGTCGAAATCACAGGCAAACAACAAATTCTTTTCTTTTGCAAGTTTTGCGGTTTGCTCACAGATTTCATAATTTACATCCATGGGCTTGGTCACAAGGACATGCTTCCCTGCCCTTAACGCCTTTTGGGCGATTTGGCAATGGGTACCCGTGGTGGTTACCACATACACCATTTCCACCTCGGGGTCATTTAAAAACACATCAACGTCGGTGCTGTAGGGCACATGATACTGCTCGCCCACCGCTTTTGCTTTTTCTCCGATAATATCGCAAACACCGACAATTTTTATCCCGCTGATTTTTTCAATCTCCTTACATCGGTCTTTGCCCTTTCCAAGGCCTACAACCACCATTTTTACGGGGTTATCCTTATAGGGCCTTTCAAAAGTATTGGTTACCGCAAGTGCTTCCTTCATATCCCCGGGTGCACTTTCGGGCCACACCTTTTTGATGTGATTGAAGCAACGCTTTGTCGCTTCCTGCTCGTCCATAACCGCTTTTGTTTCGACAGGAAGATGCGTTTCAATGGACACAGGCATGTCCTTACCGGTTGCAAGCGCACCTCGTAACACTCTGTCCCAGGGTACTTTTTTCGCATCTACCTCAGGAAGCACGCCTCGGCACTTTACATGAAGCATGTTTGCATATTTTAAAGCCTTTGTAAAATAGTCCACACAATCCCCCTGCGCCTCGGGCAAGATTTCAAACATATTGGAAATGTCCCATGCCATGCCCCATTCGGGAATGTTTAATGCTTCTAAAAAGGTAATAACTTCATCAGGCGTCTGTCCGCAATTTTCAAAGCCTAACACAAGCCCTGCTTCCTTTGCTCTTTTTGCAAAAGGATAAAACATTTCCAGCACTTTAGACAGCTCGTCGGGGCGCACCGCAAGTGCACCTAAATCCGGATCATCCATTTTGTGCTGCCAGAAATTAAAGGAACGGACAAGCCTGCATTCTAAAATTTCGGATGCACGAATAATGCCCTCCAACTTTTCCATTTCCATGTTCTGCCTTTCTTGATCAGGCAGATGCACCTTGCAAAGCGAAGACTGAATCACACCTGTTTTCAGTCCCAAATCATCCAACTGTGCTTTCAGCGCTTTAAGCTGTGTCTCAGATTGCTTTTCAATGGGCATGCCGTTAATCAGGCCTCGGAAATCCACGTATTTCATGCCCCACTCCGCAAAAACAGGCAAAACAGAGGTTACTTCTTTTTTCAGTTCGTCTGTAAAAACCGAAATATACATACTCTCAATCGTCCTTTCTGTTGACAATTTTACTTTATAGCTGTATAATAACATAAAATATCTTTTATTTCTGTAATATTTTTAATAAAAAATAGGAGTTTTTTAATATTATGTGTTTTTTTACAAAAAATCTGTCCATTGATTTTTTCAATTCAAATGCCTCAATCCGCTTTGCTCACAAAAAAACAGCCATTCAACCGCAGGAGTTTTCTCTGCATCTTAATGACTGTGTGGAATTTTATATTTATATTTCAGGCGATGCCGACTACATAGTCGGTGATGACCGCATGCATTTAACGCCCGGCGATGTGCTTGCCATTTCGCCCTACGAAATTCACACGCCTGTTTTTACAAAACCATGCTCATACGAACGATTTTATATGCTGTTTCCGCTTTCAGCTTTTTTAAACTATGGGTTTGATCCGCTTTTACCCTTTTTGCATAAATCTTTACATCCCAAAGTTCCGCTCGCAGCAAACGAAAAAGAACAAGTCCTAAAACTGCTTTACGAATTAAGTACACTTTCAGAACAAGAAAAAAACGAAGCCTCAACACTTCGCTCCGCGGGGTTGATTTTAGAGTTTATCGGTATACTTTCCAATGCTATTTTAAAAGAAACACGGCCCGGACCGGAAAATTCTTCAGGTGTTCCGCCACTGGTTCGTGATATTTTGACCTATATCGGTTTAAATGTTGAAACCGTTGACACGGTAAGAGAATTGGCAAAGCAATTCTATATCTCGCCGCCGTATCTATCCTCCATTTTCAAAAAATATGTAGGAATTAATGTAAACACCTATATCCGTATCAAAAAAATCGCAACGGCAAAAAAACTTCTGGACCAAGGCTTTTCTGTAACGGATACCTGCTACAGATGCGGTTTTTCAGACTGCTCTTACTTCATAAAAACCTTTAAATCCTATGTGGGTTCAACGCCCTTTCAATACAAAAACAAAGGACTGTCCGATTGACAGTCCTTTCAGACTGTCGAAAAAGTCGTTCTACCGCATCGTCACAACAAGACCTTTTTATTTGCCGTACTTCTTGTACGGCACTTTTTTCGGTCTGTTGTTCCTTTTTCGTGAAAAGTTTTCTTGAAATACTTTTCACGAGCGCTCACTACGTTCGCGTTTTTTGTCATGCTGAACGAAGTGAAGCATCCCGTAAACAGAACGCATGTTAAACGGAGCGGAATCCATCGAGGATTCCGCTCCATTGCTTGCTTTTTGTCAATTTGAACTCTACCGTACCTCTGTACGCCGACGAATTCAAATTGACAAAATATAACTTCCTTTTTCTTAAGTCTACAGCGTGTCGATAGGTTTATCGACACGCTGA